>JALSGI010000767.1 GCA_026982835.1 Planctomycetota bacterium
TCCACTGGGTTGACCAGCCCGGCCGCTTCCCGCACCGCGTTGCGTTCCAGCTTGACCGCCAGGGCCTGGGTGGCCGCCTTGTCGGTGTAGCCTGCTACTTCCCGGGTGCGGCCGTCGGGGCCAGGGTAGCGGATGTACCACTTGCGGGTTTTGGCGGTGATGCGCTTCACCGGCACGCCCTGGGCCTCAAGCTGCCGGGCCTTGGCCTTGGAGACACGCTTGCCGTCTGCCAGGTAGCGTGTGACCGTCTTGCGGAAGATGGTTGCCATGATTCAACCCTCTTGGTTTGAGCCACGAAACACCTGCCCTGCGCGCCCGGGTAGCATAGCCTGGCCTGCCCAAGCGCGCAAGACACAAGGGGACAGAAAGGGACAAGCCATCAGCAGGGATTGGGGGGTTTTGTCCCGGACGAAACGTTGGGACAAAACCTGTTTGGGACAAAACCCCGTTTTTTCCAAGGTTTTTGGGGGTTTTGTCACAGAGGGGGTTTTGTCCCGGGAATAAAGACCTGTGCAGGCCGTCCCCCTTGGGGGCCAGAGGGGCGGTGCTCGAAGCGGCCGCGCCCCTGCTGGGCCAGTTCCCGCAAAAACCGCTCGGCGTCCTCAGTCCGGGGAAACCGCGACCGGAACGCCCGGTGCAGTTCCCGGGGCGTTACTTCCCCCCGGACTTCCAGCCAAGCGGCCACCGGATCGGCCTGGGGCACCCCGGGGCGGTCCGCCACCCCCAGCAAATCCCGGTACACCCGTTCCGCCTCGGCGGCGAAGTAGTCAGCGAGCATGATCCCAGCCGACGCGGCCCCATCATCCACTTCCTGGGCCTGGGGGTAGCGTAGCAGGGCCACCACAAGAGCCAAGCGCAGGCAGTAAGCTTCAATCTTCGCAAGCGCCGCGGCCAGGGGGTCGGGAGCTGCTTCCACCTTGGCAGCGTGTTCGTTGGCCCACTCGATGAACATTTCCCGCGCGTCCGGGGCCAGCGGCAACGCCACCGGCTCCGGCCCGGCCGGGCCTTCTTCAGGGGAAAGTTCTACCAGCTCGGCCAGCCGGTCCTGGCACCGCTGCACCACCTCGGGCGGCACCTCCGCATCGGTCCACCGCTTGGGCGTGGCCGGGGGAAAGGCGAAAAGAAATCGGGCAGCCATGCCGTCTTCCAGATGCCTCATGCCCAGCGCCCGGGCCAGCACGCCGGGTTGGACGGTGCCGCAGACAGAAACCGCGGCCCGGCGGATATGGACCGGATCAGCGGTTCGCCGGTCCACAACCAGCCGGTCCGCAGCCCATAACTGCAACCAGTTCGCCCCATCACTTCCCCGGCCCCGGGGCTTGTACTCGTTGAACGAACCGAACAACCCCGCCAGTTCGTCCCGGGCCACCAGCAACCCCCGGGGATTCTGTTCCAGCAACCGGGCCAGGGCCTCAACAGTCA
>JALSGI010000768.1 GCA_026982835.1 Planctomycetota bacterium
GTGCGGCCGCTTTCCGCAGCAAAGCGTGGTGCAGGTCTATCAGCGGCATCCCACGTTCCTGTTGCTACGGGACACGGACCGGCTGGAGGGGAAGTGCGGGGCGTGCGAGTATCGCACGATTTGCGGTGGATCGCGGGCCCGCGCCTACGCCGCCACCGGCAACCTGATGGCCGAAGAGCCCTGCTGCAACTACGTGCCGCTGCGGGCTCGCCGGAGGCACGCCGATTCCTAGACCGCCGGGCCGGGGAAGAACTTCAGCGGGCGGATTTTCCGGACTTGCCGGCCACGTCGGCGGCCGGCTCTTCGATCAGCTTTTCCACGAAATGCATACGGTAGTGCATGCCGCTGTTGGGGCCGATGTGCCCGATCACCCGCCGGTCCAGGTCGAACTGTTGCTCGATGACTCGCCCCCGGGCGATGTCGAACTTGACCCAACCCTTGGTGAACCGCTGCACCAGTTGGGCCTCCACCACCGGATCGCGGACCGGGTCCAGCAGGATGGTTTCCACCGAGATGGTGGCCACGCCGTCCTCGACGCTTTTGAGGATGAGCTTTTGCCGGGTGCGGATGCGGGCCACGGTCTTGTCCTCCCGCTTCAGGATCACCGGCTCGTCCAGCTGCCAGCTCTGACCCACCCGGACCGGTTCCTCGGGCAGCGGGATGGTGATCCGGGGGCTTTCACCCAAGGGGGCCATTTTTTTGTTCACCCGGCGAATCACATGCCCCAGAGGGTCGATGGTGATCTCGGCCAGCGGCTGGCCTACGCTTCGGCCCACGTGCTCCATCCCCGGCGGTGGCTCCCGGTCGCGGCGGCTGTCGTAGGTGATCCGCTCACGCCCCGTAACCCACTGGGTCATCTGCACCCACTGGACCTGATTGACGAAAGTGATTCGCTTGGAGTCGGCCTTGAGGACCCTCCACACCTTGAGCGAACGGCTGCGGGTTTCGGCCGTTTGCGTGGTGCCGCCCACGGTGGTCCGCACCGTGGCCCGATGCTCCACCTCCCAGCGAACCACCTCTCCGGGCTGGAAACGGTAGCGGAGCGTATAGGTTTTCTCCTCGCCGGCTGCCGTGCGCTGGTGCCATAGCACACACACGGCAACCACCGGCAACACCTGGAAGAGCCATCCGTTTTTGAAACGTTGCACCTTTGCGCGTCCTTGCAAACGGGGGTGAACGACCGACCGCTACGATAGCAACTGTTCCGGCCAAGCCCAATTGCAGTTGCTGCCAGCGGTGAAAGCAGCACCGGACAGCAGACCTACTGCTCCACCGGCTCGGTGGTTCCCCAGAGCGTGAGCACCAGGTGCCGCGGCTGGGCACGGTTGCGGTGCTCGCACAGATAGATGCCTTGCCAGGTGCCCAGGCACAACTGCCCCCCGCGCACCGGCACGGTCAGCTCGCAACCCACCAGCGAGCACT
>JALSGI010000769.1 GCA_026982835.1 Planctomycetota bacterium
GTGAAGTGTTGTTTGTTGTCGGCGAGCCGCATGCGTGAGCATGCGGTTGTTTCCGCAGTGGTCGCCCGTTTCATCAACCGCCGGCTCACGCCGGCGGCTCGCCGGTTGCAAGAAGAAACGTTTTTTCTTGCATCGGAGCGGAAGCTCCGGCGCAAGACCCAAGACCCAAGTCCTCCGAAGCGGAAGCTCCGGCGCAAGGCGCAAGCCGCTACTGTCTCTCCCCCCGCTAACGCGGGGGGCTCTTGGTTGTGCAAGTTGACGTTTGTTCTCACCCCGGTGCGGCAGCACCACCGCAAGACCCAAGACCCACACACTGACGTGCGCACGCTCCGGCTCCCTCCAAGTCCCCAAGCCTCCACGCCTCCAAGCCTCCGGAGCGGAAGCTCCGGCGCAAGCCGCACGGCGCAAGTCGCAAGCCGCATGGCGGACGCCGAACTGCTTACTTCCTCGGCTCCAGCCGTTCCCAGACCACCCGGTCCACCGCCTGGTGGATCAACGGATCGATGGTCTTGGACAACCGCTTCCCCTTGGCCGTGTTGCGCATGTTGAACAGCACGGCCCAGGCAAATCCGTCGTGCCGCACCACCAGCAGCGTCGAGGTGCCCGGCAGCGATCCGGTGTGCCACAGGTTGTATTTGCCCGGAGCCACCTCGCGGATCATCCAGCCCAAACCGTAGTAGGTCCGCTTGGGCTTACCCTCCTGGTCTCGTTGCGGCTCTCCCTGGGGGCGAGCGGTGATGGCGCGGGCCGTTTCGGCACGCAAAAGCCCACTCTCCCCGGCCCGAGCCACCGCCGAGCCGAACACGGCCATGTCGCGGGCCGTGGCGATCCAGCCGCCCACCGAGTCGAGCGTCTCCATCGTAAACGTGCCGTAGGGGGCCGGGACCATTTCCCCGAACCGGTCAGCCAGCACACAAAAACCCACGCGATCCTTGCGCGTGTAGTAGCGCACCTCCTGCGGTGCCCGGTGACAAAGGAGTGTGCGCCCCTGCCGCAGCTCGTAGCAGCCCAGCCGATGCAGCACATGCCGCTGGGTCCAGCGGGCGAAAGGCTCCCCGGTGCAGTGCTCGATCACCCGCCCCAGCAGGCAATAGCCGAAGTTGGAGTACGCGTACCGCTCCCCGGGATCGAAATCCAGCGGCCAGCCCATCATAAAGCGAATGATCTGGTCCACCGTCGGCGGCAGGCGTCCCTGGGTGGCCACGGCGATCTCCACCGGATAGAACATGCAGTCCAGCGAGCGGTCGCGGTCCCAGCCTCCGCGGTGCTGAAGCAGGTGGCGAATGGTGATCTGCCGCCAGCGCGGGTCCATCCGCTTGCCCGGCAGGGGGCGACAGCCGGGCAGGTATTTCAGCACCGGGGCGTCCAGCTGCAGCCGCCCCTGGTCGGCCAGCAACAGGATGCCCAGGGCCGTAAT
>JALSGI010000770.1 GCA_026982835.1 Planctomycetota bacterium
GGCCGCACGGCGCACGCCGATTTAATCTTCCGCAAACGCCGCGTCGAAGGCTCGCCGGCTGGGCTCGAAGTCCAGCCGCCGCACGAACTGGCAGGCGTCCCGGGCACCAAACTCCCGGTCCATGCCGCTGTCTTCCCATTCCACCGAAAGCGGTCCCTGGTAGCCCACTTCGTTCAACGCCCGGATGATCTCCTCGAAGTTCACTCCGCCGCGCCCCGGCGAGCGGAAATCCCAACCCCGCCGCGGGTCGCCGAAGTTCAGGTGGCTGGCCAGGATGCCGCTGCGGCCGTTGAGTGTGACGATCGCGTCCTTGATGTGCACGTGATAGATGCGGTCCGGGAACGCCCGAATGAACTCCACCGGGTCCACCCCCTGCCAGAGCAGGTGGCTGGGGTCGAAATTGAACCCGAACTCCTCCCGGTGGTCGATTGCCTCCAGCGCCCGCTGGGCCGTGTACAGGTCGAAGGCGATCTCCGTGGGATGCACCTCCAGGGCGAACTTCACCCCGCACTCGGCGAACACGTCCAGGATGGGATGGAACCGCTCGGCAAACAGCTGGAACCCCTGCTCGATCCACTCCTCCGGCACAGGCGGAAACGAATAGAGCAGGTGCCAGATGCTGGAACCGGTAAAACCGTTCACCACTTCCACGCCCAGACGCTGCGCGGCTCGGGCCGTGGCTCTCAGCTCCTCGGCCGCTCGCTGGTTCACCCCGGCCGGGTCTCCATCGCCCCAGACGTAATCGGGCAGGATGGTCTTGTGCCGTTGGTCGATCGGATCCAGCACCGCCTGGCCCACCAGATGGTTGCTGATGGCGAACAGTTGCAGGTCGTATTTTTCCAGCAGCTCGCGTTTGCGCTGGCAGTAGCCGTCGTCGGCCAGGGCCTTGTCCACCTCGAAGTGATCCCCCCAGCAGGCCAACTCCACGCCGTCGTAGCCGAACTCCTTGGCCTTGCGGCACATCTCCTCCAGCGGCAAGTCGGCCCACTGGCCGGTAAACAGTGTCACGGGGCGTGCCATGATTTGCTCCTTTCACTAGCAGGATGGGGGCAAGCGGGCCGAGGGCGTGCCTGGGCCGAACCCGCAAAAACCCACGGGGGCCTCCCCCGCATCACGCACAAATGGCCGTGGTCATTTTGCCAAAATCTCCTTGGCGTGCAACGGTTTGCAACCAGCGGCATGACGGAACGAAAAAATTTTCCTTTTACCTGCTCCCCGGCTGACCCACCTGGGCGTTACAATCCGGGTATCATTCATCCCCCAGCGATCATGGACGTTCCCCCTTCGGCAGCGAAGGAGCCCTTGCGGTGAGCACCCCGCGATTCGTTCATCTGCACTGCCACTCGCACTACAGTCTGCTGGACGGGGCCAGCCCCATCGACCGCCTGGTGCAAAAAGCCAAGCAAAGCGGCATGGACGCCCTGGCCCTCACCGACCACGGCAACCTGTACGGAGCGCTGGAGTTTTACACCAAGGCGCAAAAAGCGGGCATCAAGCCCATCATCGGCATGGAAGCCTACGTGGCCCCCGGCAGCCGCTTCCAAAAAGAAACCGTTCCCGGCCAGGAGTCCAGCTACCATCTCACGCTGCTTGCGCTGAACCGCCAGGGGTTCAAGAACCTGGTGCAGCTTTCCTCCCGCGCGTTTCTGGAAGGATTCTATCGCAAGCCCCGCGTGGACCGCGAGCTGCTGGCTCAGTACCACGAAGGAATCGTCTGCTTGAGCGGCTGCGTCTCGGGGGAGTTTTGCCAGGCGATTTTGCGCGGGCAGGGGGCCGATCCCAACCTGGAGGAAGCCCAGGAAATCGCCCGCTGGTTTTCGCAAATCTTCGGAGACCGCTATTTTATTGAGATTCAAGACAACGGGCTTGAGATTCAGCGCATCGCCCGTCAGGCGGCCGTGGATATCGCCAGGCAGCTGGGCATTCCCGTGGTGGCCACCAGCGACGCCCACTACGTGGACCGCGAGGACGCCGAGGTGCAGGACGTGCTGCTGTGCGTCAACACCGGCCGCTTACGCAGCGACACGAACCGCCTGCGCCTGGAAACCGACCAGTTCCACCTCCGCACGCCGGAGGAAATGTTTGAGATTTTTTCCGACGTACCCGATGCCTTGCAACGCTCGGCCGAAATTGCCGACCAGGTGGATATCGACCTGGAGTTGGGCAAGCGACATTTTCCCATTTATCAACTCCCACCCGGTACGACAGCCGAGGAGCTACTACGCAAACTGTGCATCCAAGGGCTCCAAGAGCGCTACGCCAACGATCCCCGGCGGTATAAAAACGGCCAATTCAGTCCCGAAGTCACGCAACGCCTGGAACGGGAACTGGAAGTCATCTGCAAGCTGGGCTTTGCCAACTACTTTTTGATCGTCTGGGACGTGGTCCGGTTTGCCAACCAGCGGGGGATTCTCTGCTCTGCCCGCGGCTCCGGCGTGGGAGCTCTAGTCTCCTACGCCTTGAAAATCAGCCATGTCTGCCCGCTGGAGTACGACCTGCTGTTCGAGCGATTCCTGGACGAGAACCGCCAGGAGGCCCCGGACATCGACATCGACTTCTGCAAAGAGCGCCGCGGCGAGGTCATCGAGTACGTGAAGCAAAAGTACGGCGAGGCCAACGTGGCCCAGATCGGCACCTTCGGCACGCTGCAGGCCCGCAACGCCATTCGCGACGTGGGCCGGGTGCTGGGCTGGCCTATCCCCCGCGTCGATGCCCTGGTGGCCCTGGTGCCCAATCGGCTCAAGATCACGCTGGATGAGGCCCTTGAAGAAAATGAGGAACTGCGCCGCCAATACCACCAGGACCCCGAAGTGCGACAACTGATCGACTTCGCCCGCAAGATCGAAGGGCTGGCCCGAAACGCCGGAACCCACGCCGCCGGGGTGGTGATCGCCGACCGCCCGCTGGTGGAATACCTGCCGCTGCAAAAAATCCCCGGCAAAGAGGACGTGGTGACCCAGTGGCACAAGGACGACGTGGAGCTGGCCGGGCTGTTGAAGATGGACTTCCTGGGCCTGCGCAACCTCACCATTCTTTCTAAAGCCGTCGAGCTGATCGAACAAACCACCGGCCAGAAGATTGATATTCAGAACTTGCCTCTGGACGATGAGAAAACCTTTGAGCTTTTGCGCCGCGGGGAAACCAAAGGCATCTTCCAGCTCGAAGGGGGCGGCATCCGCGAGTTGCTCCAGCGGATGAAGCCGGACAGTTTCCGGGACATCATCGCTACCAATGCCCTCTACCGTCCCGGCCCGCTGGAAGGGGGCATGGTGGACGACTACATCCGCGTCAAGCACGGACAACAAAAGCCCGAGTACAAGCATCCCGTGATGAAAGAGGTGCTTGAGGAAACCTACGGCGTGATGGTCTATCAAGAACAGGTGATGCGGATTCTCAATCGCCTGGGCGGCATCCCCCTGGCCGATGCCTACAAGTGCATCAAGGCCATCAGCAAGAAGAAGCTGGAAATTATTGAGAAATACAAGGAACAATTCATCAAGGGTGCTGTGGGTCAGGGCCTAAAAAAGTCCGAGGCCGAAGAGCTGTTCGCCATGATCGCCAAGTTCGCCGGCTACGGGTTCAACAAGAGCCACTCCACGGCTTACGCCAAAATTTCCTACACCACCGCGTATCTCAAGGCCCACTACCCGGTGGAGTTCATGGCCGCCTTGCTCTGCGGGGACATCCCGCAACGAAACTTCAAGAGCAAGGATACGCTGGTTGAACATTTGGAAGACTGCAAGCGGATGGGCGTGACGGTCCGCCCGCCCAGCGTGAACGAATCGTTCGCGGAGTTTACGGTTAAAGAGGGGGAGATTCAGTTCGGCCTGACGGCCATCAAGGGTTGTGGAGCTCCGGCCGCGGAGGCCATCTGCCGGGCCCGGGAAGAGGAAGGCCCGTTTCGGGACCTGTTCGACTTTTGCCGCCGCGTGGATCCGGCCCAGTGCGGCCGCACCACCATCGAGTCGCTTATCAAGGCCGGGGCGATGGATTGCCTGGGCTGGAACCGCGCCCAACTGATGGCCGCCCTGGATGCCGCCTTGCACCAGGGGGCGGCTGCATGGCAGGATCGCCGGGCCGGGCAGCGGAGCCTCTTTGGCGATTCCGGCCAGGACGCCGCGGCGGCCGTCACGCCGGCAGCCCCCAATGTGCCGGACTGGGACGAAAAGGAAAAACTGCAGCAGGAACGCGAAGTGCTCGGGTTCTACTGGTCCAGTCACCCGCTGGACCGTTATCGGGAAAAGCTCGCCCGGTGCGTCTCTCACCAAGTGGAACAACTAGCCGAGCTGCCCGCCCAAAGCGAAGTGTGCGTCGGGGGGATGATCGGCGCGGTGCGCATCGCCCACACCCGCAATCCCCAGCCGGACCGGCCCAGCAAGTACGCCATGTTCGACCTGGAAGATCACACCGGCCTGGTGCGCTGCATCCTCTGGCCGGACGATTTTGTCCAGTACGGGCACCTGGTCCAGGGGGACGGGATCGTGGTGGCCTGGGCCCGCGTGGAAAAACGCGATACGGACAACGTCACTCTCATCATCAACAAACTCGTGGCCATCGACGAAGCTGAAACCCTCTTGGTACAACGGGTGCAAATCCTGCTGGAAGAACACCGTCACCCTTCCGGCGTGCTGGAACTGCTGCGCAACACGCTGGCCGAACACCCGGGTGCCTGCGAAGTGGAACTGGTGCTGCGGCTCAACTCCGGCGTGCGGGTGCACCTGCCCTGCCCCCGGTTCGGCGTCAAGTACGATGCCGCGTTGCGTGAGGTGCTGGAAGAGCTGCTGGGGCCGGGTTGCTTGCGGGCCGTGGTTTCCCAAGGGGGAGGCAACGGGCGCAACGGCTCATCGCGGCAGGGGATGGCCCGCCGGGCCTACGGGCGGTAGCACCCGGCTTCCCGCCCGCAGAAAGACGCTCCCTCAAGAAAGCAAAACGCCCGGCGAGCCGGTCGTTGAGCCGGTACGATTTACCTGGGAGCACGTTCCGGCGTGGCACGAACTTCTTCAGCAGCTTGCCGGAGTGTTTGCCCGCCGGAAAAAAAGCCAGGGGGTGCACTCCACCAGCTCAGACACTGGCTGGAGGGCCTGCTGGGCACAGCAGGCTGGGTACCCGAGCCGCGAAATGCTCCGGGAGCCTTTGACACCCCGGCAGCGAAACTTAAAATGGCAATGAGTCGGCTGCCAGGAGCCGGCCTGGGCGTGTAGCTCAGTTGGTTAGAGCGCATCCCTGATAAGGATGAGGTCCCTGGTTCGAGTCCAGGCACGCCCATTGCGCAACCCATTGCAAAGTAAGAGCTTGTGACAAATCGTCGAATGGGGCAGGGGGAAACTTCTGCGTTACTCCTCGTCGGGTGGCCGTTTCGGAAGCTGAGCAGACACCAAGTGCCGGAAGCTTCTTTGCGCACACGGAGAGATAACGCCGCCCTGTGCACCATCCCACTCAAAGGGGAAGCGGTGTGCCTAGTCCTTGCTGGCGGGCCTGCCGGTACACCAGGGTGGCCACGGCCACGTCTTCCAGGGCCATGCCGACGGACTTGAACAGCACCAGGTCGCTGGCCGGGGTGCGGCCGCTTCGGCGGCGGCAGACCACCTCGGCCAGGGAGATGGCTTCGGACCAGTCGAACACGCCTTGCTCCAGGGCCTGGCGGAAGTCGCCCGCTTCCTGACGGCAGCACTCCACGTCGTCGCAGACCACCAGGTGGGCTCGCCGGATGGTGTCCACATCCAGCTCGGCCTTGTGCCACCAGTTGGAACCCATGGCAATGACCAAGGCCCCCGGGGCCAGCCAGCGCCCCTCCAGCACCGGCTGGCGGCTGCTGGTGGCCGTGACCACCACGGGCAGCTCCTCGGCGGCCTCTTGGGGGCGATCCACCGGGGTGACGTCGAGCTGGAGCTTTTCGGACATTTCGCGGGCAAACGCCTCGCGCCGCTGCGGGTCGCGGCCATAGACGAACACCTGGCTCAAGGAAAGCACGCAGGCCAAGGCTTCCAACTGGCCGCGGGCCTGGTAGCCGGTGCCGAACAGCCCCAGCTTGTCAGCTCCGTCGGGGGCCAGGTAGCGGGCGGCCACGGCGCTGGTGGCCCCGGTGCGCACCTGGCCCAAGCGGTTGGCTTGCATCAACGCGACCAGGCGTCCGGTGGCTTGTTCGTACAGTCCCACGTGGAACACCACGCCCTGGGGAGTGGAGAAATAGCACTTCCAGGCCGAAAAGCCCAGCTGGGCGTCGGCGGCTCCCATCATGTGGAGCACCGTGCGGCCGGCAACGGCCCGCTGCCGGGGGACGTTTTGGGCTTTGCGCTGGCCCAGGGCTTCAAACGCCCGCTGGAGGGCCTCGATGGCCTGGGGCATCGTCAGGAGACGTTGGACATCGTTTTCGGAGAGGAAGAGCACGCTCATGGGGCAGGTTTTGGCGGTTTGCACAAGAGGGCCTTCCCTTGGGGGAAGAAGGTCAAAAAAGCAAAAATGCGCCCCTTCCGGCGGCGGAAGCTGCCTGGTTCTCCAGAGGAAAAAGGGCTAATCCCCGCCGTCGTCGGCCGGTTCCACGGTGGCGTACATGGAGCCTTTGCAGCGGGCGATGGACTTGTCGGGGCCGTAGGCGTGGATCTGGTCCCGCTTCAGCTCCGCGTGCTCTTTGGTGGTGGTGAGCACGATCACCCGGCCCGTGGTGTCCACCTCCTTGGCCAGCTGAAAGCCCCGCTCGAACGGATAGCCGAACAGCTCCTTGAGCATGCGGATCACATACTCGTAGGAGTGGTCGTCGCTGTCCCAGAGCACCACGTGATAGCGGGGGACCTTTCGTGGCTTTTTTTTGTCCTTGGCCTTGGTTTCCTTTTGCGGAACCACCACAGCGGCAGCAGCCTTTTCCGTCATGGCTCCAAGTCCTCGCGGGAACTGGTAGCAAGAGCGGCAAACCCAGCCGGCAGCCCGGGCCGACTCCAAAGCATTATATGCGATGGGAACCAGCAAATGCAGTGGTTTTGCCGCCTGGGGCTTCGGCCGGGGAGCGATGCACGGCGGGAGAAGTCTCGGGGGAGCGAGGGACCAGAGTCCCACGTTCCAGCGCGGGAGGACCAGCCAGCCGGAGGGGAAACCCCCGGGATGGTTGACCGTCCCCGCCGGGCGATTCAAGATAGACGCGGCTTTGTCCTTGTTTTTTGCTGCTCGAGGGAGTTTGTGAAAACCGTTTGCCTTTCAGACCCGGAGAGCCCTGCCATGTCCGGCGACCGTGCTGGGAAGAGACCTGGGAAAAAAAGCCCTTTGCTGTTGGCTTTGCGCTTCGCGCTGGTCGCGGGCTGGTGCCTGGCATTGCTGTGCGGTGGCGCTGTGGCCCAGCAGCCGAAAAACAAGCAGTTGCCCCAGCTCAAGGCCCGGCCCGGGGCCAAGCCCCGCAACGTGATCTTCATCCTGGTGGATGACCACCGGTACGACGCGCTAGGTTACCTGGGACATCCCTTCCTGGAGACCCCCAACCTGGACCGCCTGGCCCGCGAGGGCGTGCACTTTGCCAATGCGTTTGTGACCACCTCGCTTTGTTCGCCGTCGCGGGCTTCGGTACTCACGGGGCTTTACATGCACCGCCACGGCGTGGTGGACAACAACAACCCGGTGCCCCCGGGCACGATCTTCTTTCCGCAGTACTTGCAGCAGTTGGGCTACGAGACGGCGTTTGTGGGCAAGTGGCACATGGGCTCGGCCAGCGACGATCCGCGCCCCGGGTTCGACTACTGGGTGAGCTTTCGCGGCCAGGGTTTTTACTATCCGCCGCAGCGCCGCCGGCGTCCCTGGACGCTGAATGTGAACGGCCGCCGCGTGCCGCAAAAGGGCTACATCACCGACGAGCTGACCGACTACGCCCTGCAGTGGCTCCGGGGGCGGGACGGCTCGCGGCCGTTTTTCCTGTATCTTTCGCACAAGGCGGTGCACGGGATGTTCTATCCGGCCAAGCGCCACCAGGGCCGGTACGCCAAGGCGCGGATGCCCGTGCCGCCCACGATGCCCAACACTCCGGCCAATCGCCGCGGCAAGCCCCGCTGGCTGCTGGATCAGCGCAACAGTTGGCACGGCGTGGAGTTCGCTTACCATCGCACGACCAACATCGAGGAATACTACCGCGCCTACTGCGAGGCGCTGCTGGCCGTGGACGAAAGCGTGGGCCGCATCCTGCAGTTTCTGCATTCCCGCGGCTGGGACAAGAATACGCTCATCATCTACATGGGCGACAATGGCTTCCAGTGGGGCGAGCACGGCTTGATCGACAAGCGCACCGCCTACGAGGCCTCGATGCGGGTGCCGATGATTGCCCGCTGCCCGGAGCTTTTCCCCGCCGGTACGGTGGTCAAGCAAATGGTGGCCAACATCGACATTGCCCCCACGGTGCTGGAAGCCGCCGGCGTGGAGCCGCCGCAGGAGATGGACGGCCGCAGCTTCCTGCAACTGGCCGCCGGGCGGATGGACCCGGCCAAGTGGCGCAAGGAGCTGTTTTACGAATACTACTGGGAGTGGAACTTTCCCCAAACGCCCACCACGTTCGCCCTCCGCACCGACCGGTACAAGTTCATCCAGTACCACGGCATCTGGGACCTGGACGAGCTGTACGACCTGCAAAACGACCCCCACGAGCAGCACAACCTGATCGGCGATCCCAAGTACGCCCCCCTGGTGCGGCAGTTCCGCCGGCGGCTGCATGCGTGGCTGGCCAGCCGCGGGGCCAACCGGGTGCCGTTCAGCATGAAGCGGGGCCTGGGCTCGCACTACCGCTGGTCCGGCGGCAGCCGCGGGGCGGACTTCCCGGCGGAGTTCTACCGCGACGGGGAAAAATAAGGGCGTGGGGGCTTGGGGGCGTGGAGGCCTGGGGGCTTGAAGAGCCCCGCACGTCAGTGGTTGGGGCTTGGGTCGTGGGTCTTGGGTCTTGAGAGTAGGGAGCCCCGCACGTCAGTGGTTGGGTCTTGGGCAAAGAGCCCCCCGCGTAAGCGGGGGGAGAAACAGTACCGGCTTGCGGCTTGCGCCGTGCGGCCTGCGCCGGAGCTTCCGCTCCGATGCAAGAACAAGCCAAGCGCTTATTCTCGAATCGGCGAGCCGCCGGCGTCAGCCTGCGGTTGGACAGCCAGTCGGCGGTTGGCCAAACACCGCTGCTCCCGGCTGGAAAGACCGCGTTTCCTCGCGCGTGGAGTTTGCCGGAACGCCGGAACAAAAGCGACTCAGTAGCCCAGCGCGCAGCCGTCCTTGCGAGCCTCGGTGGCCCCCAGCAGCACGCCGCGCTCCCAGTCGATCCAGATGCCCTGGTAGCCGCCAAAGCCGCCGGAGCCACGGCGCACGCGGTGGCCCAGCTCTTCCAGCCGCCGGAGCGTCCGCTCCGAAAAACCGCTTTCCAGCAGCACGGTGCCGCTCCCCTGGCCCGGGGCGCCCGTGGGCGAGGGGCTGCCCACATGCCGCACCCGTGGGGCGTCGCCGGCCTGCTGCACGTTCATGCCGAAATCCAGCAGGTTCACCAGCACTTGCACATGCCCCTGCGGCTGCATGTCCCCGCCCATCACGCCAAAGCAAAAAACCGGCCGCCCGCTGCGGGTGACCATCGCCGGGATGATCGTATGGAACGGCCGCTTGCCGGGGGCCAGGGCGTTGGGATGCTTGGGATCCAGGGCAAACAGCGCCCCGCGGTTCTGCAGGGCAAAGCCCACATCCCCCGGCACCACCTTGGAACCAAAGCCATAGTAGATGCTCTGAATGAGCGAGCAGCAGTTGCGCTGGCGGTCCACCACGGTCAGATAGACCGTATCGCCCGCCGGCGGCACGCGACCGGCTTCCACGTCGCCGAGCACCCGGTCCATCGAGATCAGCCGTCGCCTTTCGGCGGCATACTCCTTGGAGATGAGCTGCTTGACCGGCACCTGGGCCATGGCCGGGTCGGCGTAGTACCGGGCCCGATCGGCAAAGGCCAGTTTCTTGGCCTCCACCAGCAGATGCACGTGCTCCGGCGAGCCGAAGCCGAAGCGCTTCAGGTCGTAGCTTTCCA
>JALSGI010000771.1 GCA_026982835.1 Planctomycetota bacterium
AGCGGCTTGTCGTCCTCCCGGGGGCCGTAGTAACCGACGGCCGAGGCGCTGAGCAGCACTTGGGGGCGTCGGGAGGCGGCTTCGATGGCTTGCACCAGGTTGCGCGTAGCCTGGATGCGGCTTTCCCGCAGGCGCTGTTTGAACGCGGCGCTCCATCGCCGGGCGAAGAGGTTTTCCCCGGCCAGGTTGATCACCACCCCCGTGCCATCCACTTCGTTCATCCAGTCGCCTGGCTGGGTGGGATCGCCCTTGAGCAGATGGGCCGTCGCCCCCAGGCGTTTTTCGGCTTGCTGGGGGTTGCGCGAGAGCACCAGCGGTTGAATCTCCTGTTTGCTCAGCAGAGACGCGATCGCTTGCCCCACCAGCCCTGTCCCTCCGGTGAGAAACACGCCCATGGCTTGCTCTCGCTGTGGAGCTTGGGAGATTGAAAGGAGTTGAAGAAACCGGCCACCGGAAATGCAGCGGGGAGGACCCACGCTTCGGCAGTGCAATTCAGCCCAAATGGTAACAGACTCCGCCACAGCTTGCCACAGAAAGTTTAGGCCGAGCGTTTGCCGGCGGGTTTTTCGCCGGGGAGTGGCCGCCTCCGCCGGCTGAAGCCGGCGGCTCACCGTTTGGTATGTAGCGTTTTTCAGTACGACCAACTTCTTTCTGCTTCTTTCGGCTCGGCCGTGACCTCGCCCTCCCGCTCCCGCAGCTTACGCTGCGGGCTCGCTGGACAACATTTTTCTTGCACCGGAGCGGAAGCTCCGGGAGGGCGAGCCTCCTGGCGAGCCGCGGTTTCACCGTGCGCATTGCTTTCCCCAACATGCTTTGTTCCTGCCCGGTGCGGTAGCACCGGCACAAGCCGCAAGCCGCACGTCGCAAGCCGATATAGTTTCTCCCCGCACTAACGTGCGGGGCTCTGTATCTCTCCAAGCCCCCAAGCCTCCACGCCTCCAAGCCCCCCAAGCCCTCCGCCGACTGAAGTCGGCGGCTCGCTGTTCAACCGCCGGCGGACGGTGCGCGGCTGGCCAACCTCTTGGCCCGTTTCGGTTTTTTGTTGCAAAGTGCTTCGGAAGCGTTACAATCGCAACCGCATAGAGTTCCGGTTTCCGCGTGTTTGATCGGCCCGTGGGGATCGAAGGAGCGACACCGCCGGGCCGGTGAACTCCCTGCCAGGCAACTCCCCCCCATCCCGAAGGAGGTCCTGCCTGATGTCTGAGCCCGTGCGTTCCCGAGGAGGATTCTCTCGCCGCGAGTTTTTGAAAGGGTCCGGGGCTGCGGCTGCAGCCACGGCTGTGGTGGGCGCCCCGCTGGTAGCCCCAGCCGAAGAGGCCACCGGGCTGATTCGCGGTGCGGAGGAGGTCACCCTGCAGGTCAACGGCAAAGCACACCGCGTGCGGATCGAACCCCGCACCACGCTGCTGGAAGTGCTCCGCTACCAGTTGGGGCTTACCGGGGCCAAGCCGGTGAGTGCCGACGGCTGCTGTGGCGGAAGCACCGTGCTGCTGGAAGGTAAGCCCATCAGTGCCGCCACCACCTTGGCTCTGGATTGCGTGGGCAAGCAGATCACCACGGTGGAAGGTCTGGGAGCCCAGGACAATGTCGTCCAGGCCTTTGTGCACCAGGACGCTATGCAGTGCGGATTTTGTACGCCTGGGTTCGTAGTGGCCGTCAAGGCGTTTTTGAAGAAACACCCCTATGCCACCGAAGAGGAGGTGCGCGAGGGGTTGAACGGAAACCTTTGTCGCTGCGGCACTTATGTGAACGTGGTTCGGGCCGCCCTGGAAGTGGTGAAAGGAGGACGCAATGGCTAAGCTCGATTGGCCTCAGCAAGGTAAAGCTGCCCTGCTGGGCAAGCGCCACGACCGTATCGACGGCGTGGCCAAGGCCAGCGGAGCCGCGCGATATGCGTACGACATCCTCGAAGACAACATGGTGCTGGCCCGCGTGTTGGGTTGCCCTCATGCCCATTGCCGGGTCAAGTCCATCGACGTCAAGCCGGCTCTGAAGGTGCCGGGCGTGGTCGCTGCCGAAGCGCTGAAAAAACCCGGCGACGAAATCCAGTGGCAAGGCGATCTGGTGGCCGTGGTGGCTGGCGAGACCGAAGGGGCCATCGCCGAAGGGTTGGCAGCTATCAAGGTGCAGTACGAAGTGCTGGACGTGTTCGCCCAGGACGACGACCTGGAAGCGGCCCAAAAAGCCAAACGCACCCGCCGGGCTGGCCAGAGCACCAAGCTGGAAAGAGACATCCCCGACGAAGTCGAGGACGAAGAGGCCTGGGAGGAACAAGAGCTGCAGCGCCTGTTCAAAGAATGCGACAAAGTGATCGAGGGCCAGTACGGCATCCCGGTCATTACCCACATGTGCCTGGAGCCCCACGGTTCCACTTGCCTGTGGCAGGGCGACAAGCTGATCGCCCATCTCTCCACGCAGAATGTCAGCGGCACGGCCGGGCAGTTTGCCGGCCCGCTGGGCATCCCCGCCACCGATGTGACCATCCACTGCGACTATATCGGTGGGGGATTTGGCAGCAAGTTCGCCGCCGACACCTGGGGCGTGACGGCCGCCTCGCTGGCTAAGAAGCTGGGCCGTCCGGTGAAGCTGATGCTGGACCGCGATCTGGAGCTGAAAAACGCCGGCACCCGTCCCTCGGGCTTTATCAAGGTGAAAGTCGGCGTGGATGGCAACGGCGTAGTCAAGGTGTGGGACTCCCATCACTGGGGCACTAACGGCATCGGCGGCGGGGTGGTCAGCCAGGGGGTGATCCCCTACGTGTTCGACCCACCCAACCGGCGCCGTCGGGCCACGGGGATCCGCGTCAACGCTGCCCCGGCCCGCGCCTGGCGCGCTCCCAACCACCCGCAGGGGGCCGTGCTCTCCCAATGTGCCTATGACGACGTGGCCCGGGAACTGGGTATCGACAGCTACGAGGTGTTCCAGCGCAACCTGCAGCGGGTGTCCAACGGCAAGACGGAAGTCTATCGCGAGCAGATGGAGATCGCCGCCAAGCTGATGGACTGGAAGGCCAAGTGGCATCCCCACGGCAAGGGGCCTCGAAACGGCTCGGTGGTCACGGGCTTGGGGATGGCCTTGCACACCTGGGGCGGGGCGGCCCACAACTCCACGGCCGAACTGAAAATCCATCCCGACGGCTCGGTGGAAATTTCCCTGGGCAGCCAGGACCTAGGCACCGGCACTCGCACCGTGATCGCTCTGGTGGTGGCCGAAACCCTGGGGCTGAAGCCCGAGCAGGTGAAGGTCAATATTGGCTACTCGACCTATCCGCCCAGCGGTCCCTCCGGCGGGAGCACCACTGTGGGCGGGGTGAGTGAGTCCAGCCGCCGGGCGGCTACCGCGGCGCTGAACCAGCTGCTGGACAAAGTGGCCGGGAAGCTGGGCGTGCCGGCAGCTCGCCTGGAGGCCAAAGACGGACGCATCCAGGACAGCCAGAACCCCGAAACCTGCATCTCCTGGAAAGATGCCTGCTCGCTTCTGGGCATGAGCCCGCTGGTGGCCAAGGGCGAGTACCGCCGCGGGCGCACCAAGACCAATCTTTCCAGCTCGCAGGTGGCCGGGGTGCAAATGGCCGAAGTGGCCGTGGACCTGGAAACCGGCATCGTGCGGATGAAAAAGTTCGTGGCCGTACAGGACATGGGCCTGATCATCAACCGCAAGGCCGCCGAAAGCCAGGTCCAAGGCGGGGTGATCATGGGCATCGCTTACGCCCTGTTCGAGGAACGCATCCTCGACCCGCAAACCGGGGCGTTCCTCAACGCCGAGTTGTCCGACTATCTGTTGCCGCGCCTGGGCGATGTGGGCGAGATCGTCGTGCACCTGTACGAGCCGCCCAGCGAGTACCAGCGCGGCGTGGTCGGCCTGGGCGAGCCGCCGGTGATCAGCCCCGGGGCGGCCATCTCCAACGCCGTGTGCAACGCCACGGGCGTGCGCGTGCCCACGCTGCCGCTGACGCCCAAGCGGGTGCTCGATGCTCTGGCCAAGGCCCAAGGCTAGAAAGGAGTGGAAGCGATGAAAAACTTTGAATACGCGGCTCCTCGCACCGAGGAAGAAGCCCTGGCTCTGCTGGCCCAGCGGCCGGACCAGACCGCCGTGCTGGCCGGAGGCACCGACCTGGTGCCGCTGATGAAAAAGATGCTGGTCACACCCCAGCGGGTGGTGAATATCAAGAACATCGACTCGCTGCGGGGCATCCACGCCCACAGCCAGGGAGTGACCATCGGGGCGGTCACCACGCTGGACCAGCTGCTGGAGGCCCCCGAGCTGGAACCTTACCCGGCCGTGAAGCAGGTGATCGCCAAGTTGGGCTCCTTGCAGCTACAGTGCCAGATGACCCTGGGCGGAGAGCTTTGCCGCCGGCCGCAGTGCTGGTATTTCCGCAACGGCTACGGGCTGTTGGGTCGGCGAGGGCAGTTGGTGGAGCAAGGCGACAACCGCTACCACGCCATCCTGGACAACCAGGGACCGGCCAAATTCGTCAGCCCCTCGCGGCTGGCTCCGGCCCTGATCGCCCTGGGGGCGGTGGTGCGGGTGGCCGGCCCTGGGCAACAGGAAACCACCGTGCCGGTGGAGCGGCTCTACCGCACGCCCAAGGACGATCACCAGCGTGAGCTGACCCTTTCACCAGCCCAGTTGCTCACCCATGTGCTGCCCAAGCTTTCCCAAGGGACGCTTAACGCCACTTACGAGGTGAAGCACGGTACCGGCCCGCAACCGCCCCTGGCCACCGCCTCGGTGGCCCTGGAGCTGGACGGCTCGGGCGTGGTCCGCAGCGCCCGGGTGGTAATGGGCCAGGTGGCCCCCGTGCCCTGGCGCAGCCGCGAGGCCGAAGAAGTGCTGGTGGGCCAGCGGATCGGCTACGAACTGGCCGAGCTGGCCGGTGCGGCTGCCGTGGCCCCGGCCACCCCCCTCTCGCAAAACCAGTACAAGGTGCAAATCGCCAAGACGGCCGTCAAACGGGCCGTGTTGCTGGCCGCTGGACTGGAAACTGGAGGACTGTAACCCATGGCATACTACCGCGAAGATCCCGAGTCGCTCCCCGTGGTCGATTTTCCCCCTTGCCAGCACCTCCTTTCCAAGGCCATGTTCGTCACCGGGGAGGTGGACCCTGGCCAGGAGGAAGAAATCCAGCACGGCGAGCACTGCTGGTGCGGCATGACCCAGGGGGCCTTGGGCCCCGACGGCCAACTGGCCGACCGCCGCGAGTGCAGTCCCCGGCGGAGCTGCTACCGGGCCCGCTGGTAGTTCCCGAACCCAACGCCGGGCAACGAAACAATCCTGGACTGCCTGTTTCGTTCCTTTGCGGGCGAACACGGGCAGTTTTCGTTGCGCTGCAAGTGGCAAAGACGGGCTCCGCGGAAGCGGACGAACAAATCCCCGACCTCTTGGACTCAAGGAGACGTTCCATGATCCGTAAGCATGTTCTGCTGCTGGCCGCGATGGCCTGGGCGCTGGTGCTTGCCGGCACCTTGGCAGCCGGTGAAAAACAAGTGCTCAAGTTCTGCCGCTTTCAAAGCGGCGATCTGGTCAGCTATGGCGTGGTGGAAGGTGATTTGATCCGCCGGATCGAAGGCACCCCCTTCGGCCACTGGCAGACTACCAACGAGCTGTTCGAGCTGAACAAAGTGAAGCTGCTGGTGCCCTCCACACCCAGCAAGGTGCTGGCCACCGCCGGCAACTACAAGAGCCACCTGGGCCAGACCAAGCCGCACCCTTACCCGGAGCTGTTCTTCAAGGTCCCCTCGTGCCTCATCGCTCACGGGGAGAACGTGGTCATCCCGCCGGGGACCGAGGACGTGCATTTCGAGGCCGAGGTGGTAATCGTGATCGGCCGCCGGGCCAAGAACGTGCCGGTGGAAAAAGCTTTGGACTACGTGCTGGGCATCACCTGCGGCAACGACATCTCGGCCCGCGACTGGCAGAAAAACGACGTGCAGTGGTGGCGGGCCAAGGGGGCCGATACGTTCGGCCCGGTGGGCCCCTTTATCGTTTCGGGGATCGACTACTACAACTTGCAGCTGACCATGCGGGTCAACGGCAAGGTGATGCAGCAGGAGAGCACCAAGAACATGGTGCACAACCTGGCCCAGATCGTCTCCTTTGCCAGTCGTTACGTGACGCTGGAGCCGGGGGACTTGATTTTCACCGGCACCCCCGGGGAGACCAAGCCCATCAAGCCCGGCGACGTGCTGGAAGTGGAACTGGAGGGCGTGGGCGTGCTGCGCAACGGCGTGGTGCGAGCCAAGAGGTAAGTCGCCTCGGTGCCGGTGGTGATAATCGGCCCGAGGATGCAACGCGCTGCGTGGGGATTCCCTCGAAGGCTGGGTTCTTTCTATCTGCGCAGCGGGATGGCTTGCCGTTTGGCCGCTCCCAATCGCAAAATCGTTGCACGATCCAGCAACGGGGCGTATGATGCCCTCGTGTCGATCGGTGCGACGCCTCCGCCTCGGAGAGCTTTCCTCCACCCTCCAGCGCCTTGCTGAGCCCATGAGCACGCGAGCCGAAGCCTTTGCCGGACTGAGTGTGGCCCTGGTCACTCCCTTCGACCAGGAGGGGCAGGTGGACTACCAGCGTCTGGGCGAACAGGTCCAGTTCCAGATCGAAGCGGGGACCACCTGCGTTTGCCCGGTGGGAACCACCGGCGAGTCGCCCACCTTGAGCCACGAAGAACACGAGCAGGTGATCGCCGAGACGGTCCGCGCCGCCGCCGGTCGGGTGAAGGTGATGGCCGGCACCGGCTCCAACAGCACCGAGGAAGCGTTGCGGCTGACCCGCTTTGCTCAAAAAGCCGGAGCCGATGCAGCGCTGGTGGTGGCCCCCTACTACAACAAGCCCACCCAGGAAGGACTCTACCAGCACTACAAGGCCCTGGCTGAAGCGGTGGACATTCCCCTTTGCGTGTACAACATTCCGGGCCGCACCGGGCGCAATATCGAGCCGGAGACGATCATCCGCCTGGCCCAGCTGCCCAACATCGCCATGGTCAAGGAAGCCACCGGCTCGATGGACCAGGCTTCGCAGATTCTGTGCGAAACCGACTTGACGCTCCTCAGCGGCGACGACAGCCTCACCTTGCCGCTGCTTGCCATCGGCGGCCGGGGAGTGATCAGCGTAGTGGGCAACATCGTCCCCCGGGACATGAAGGCCCTGCTGGAGGCTTTTCAGCAAGGCAAACTGGACGATGCCCAGCGGTGGCACCGCAAGCTGTTCCCGCTGTGCCGCGACATGCTCTCGCTGGCCACCAATCCCATCCCCATCAAGGCCGCCATGCGGCTGTTGGGGCGCGACACGGGCGTGCTGCGCCTGCCCATGACCCCCTTGAACGAAGCCCAGGAAAAGCGCCTGCGCAGCACCTTGGCCGGTTACGGGCTGCTGTAGGGGCCAAGGGAGGGGGCGTTTTGCGGGTGTTGGTCGGCCCGGGGTGCAGGATCGTCCGGGCCGCATTTGCTTCCAGCCGGCCGGAGTACCCCGGCGCGGTGCAGGAAAGAACACGGTAATGGTCCATCCCCTGTTGCGCTCCCTGGTGCACAGTCCCTTCACCTGGCTTTTGGCCGCGCTGGTGCTGCTGCTGGTGATCTCCCCGCTGGTGGAGGGCACCCGGTTCGGTTCGGCCATGTTCACCGTGGCGATGACCACCGTGTGCATCGCCGGCACGGTGGCCAACCGGCACCGCAAGTGGGTCTTCCGCCTGGCCGTGGCGGCCGTGGCCCTGGTGATTCCGATAAGCTGGGCCGCGTTGTGGAGCCGTTCCTGGACGCTCACGCTGGGCCAGAACCTCATCGTCATCTTCTTCTGCGGCATGACGGCCACCGTGGTGCTGCTGAGCGTGCTGCAAGTGCGGCAGCGAATGTCGCAGGCAATCGTGGGGGCCGTTTGCGTTTATTTGTTGATCGGGCTCACATGGGCCACCCTCTATCAGACCATCGAGCTGGTCCAGCCCCAGGCGTTCGCCTTTGCCGCCCGGCGATACGAGCCGGGCACGGCAAAGCAGCGGACCTCCTTTGCCCAGCTGACCTACTTCAGCTTCGTCACCATGTCCACCTTAGGCTACGGGGACATTGTTCCCCGCACCCCCTTGGCCGAAACGGCTTGCTGGATGGAGGCCATCGTGGGCCAGCTCTACGTGGCCATCCTGATCGCCCGGCTGGTGAGCGAAATGCCCCGAATGCGATCTCCCCAACCGTGACCTCCCCCCGCCCCGCCACACGAAAAAAGCCGCACCCGCCAAGCGGATGCGGCCGTGAGGTTTCGAACCAGGTGGAGGACCGGCGTTACTTGCTGGCCACGCTGACTTGGGCCGGATCGATGGCCAGGCGGTAAGTTTGCCCGCCCACCAGTTTCAACTTCCGCTCGATCACCTGCGGCTTGTCCTTGCCGGGAACGATCACCTTGACGGTGTAGTTTTCCCACACCTGGCCGGTCTTGAGCGAGCGGGTCACATACTCCCGCACCGGTCCGGTGGCCTTGGTGGGTTGCCCGGCCAGGAACACCTGGGCATTTTCCGGCACGTGGAGCACCAGCTTGGTTTCGGCCTGGGCCAGCTGAGCCGGGTCGAACTTCAACTGCACCTGCTGGCCCACGCGAAGCTCCACCTCCTTTTCCTCCACCACCTGCCGGCCCTGGTGGTTCATCACCACGCGGAGGCGGTAGCGGTAGGTTTTGTGGGGATCCAGGTTCCGGGTCAGGTAATTGCGAACCGGGCCGGTGCTGCGGGTCTGGTAGCCGTTGACGTAAACCTTGGCTCCTTCGGGCACCTGCACGGTCAGCAGCACGCCGCGTTGCTGAAGCAAGGTGGAGCGATCCGGCTTGGGCAGATTTTCCGGAGATTGCTGTTTCTGCTGAGGCTGTTGCTCTTGCTGTTGCGGTTGCTGTCCTTGGGGAGGTTGCGCGGGCCGGAGAATCACCGGCACACTCCCCCAGGAACCATAACTGCCATGAGAGCCCCAGGAGCCATAGCTCCCGTGCGAGCCCCAAGAACCGTAACTTCCATGCGAGCCCCAGGAACCGTAACTGCCGTGCGATCCCCAGGAGCCATAGCTGCCATAAGAGCCCCAAGAACCGTGTGAGTAGTAATAGACATGGACATGGTGATGACGATGGAACAGGCGGTGGAGCAACCCGCCATGGGAGCCCCAGGAGCCGTGGCTGTGCCAGAAAGCCTCGGCCGAAGAGCTACCCGCCACCACAGCCACAGCAGCCACCAAAACACCCGTGCACATGCGGCGAATCATGGATCGTCTCCCTTTGGTTGGAACCTCACCGTGTGCGGTTTGCCAAAAGCCCAACAGCGACCCTGTGAGCCAGATACACTCTGGGCCATCCTGCAATACCTTACAGAACATAGGCCAGGGAGATAGAGAAATCAAGCAAAATGGGGCAAGCAAATAAATGGCAACGATAGGGCAAAGTCTGTTTGTCCTAGTGGTTTCGCCACCCCGGCAAAGTGCCCCACTGGCTCGGCAAACCTCCGGGGCCCCCGCAGGGAGCCGTCCTCGGGGAAGATTGTCCTGGTTCCGCAACTCTTGCAATCACAGGATGTTAAAAAAACACGGCCAGGCGAAGCGCAGGGGGGTACAAGAAGAACCGACAAGTTTTCCACCCGGCGTTCTGCTTTTCTGCATCCGGCCTGGCAATGGGCAAGAGACGTTTCCTTGCGGGAATTGGGAACTTCGGAAACCAGGGGGGCGGTATTCGGGGCAGGTGGCCAGGAACCGATTTGACAGCACCGCAGGCACCCTTACAATCTGCGGCACGGGTGACAAACAACGAAGGACGGAGCTCCTTCAGACGGACGACTGGGGCGCACTTTTTTCTCGTTTCCCGAGCAAGTGGAAACCCTGGACTCGGGTCGGTGGCCCCCTGCGACCTGACTCCAGCAGGAAAAAAGTGCGCGCAGCGCAGGAGACACAGGACGTGGCTACCGACGGAATGGCTCTGCTGGCCCAGTTCTGCGAACAACTCCGCAATCGCTTGGGCGGCGACCGGTATCGCTTGTG
>JALSGI010000772.1 GCA_026982835.1 Planctomycetota bacterium
CCAACATGCGCGAGGGCCTGGAAATGGTCCGCCGTGCGCTGTTGGAAGCCGACGTTTCCTTCGGGGTGGTGAAGCAGTTCATGCAGCAGGTGAGCCAGCGGGCGTTGGGCCAGCAGGTGCTCACGTCGCTCCGGCCCACCGAGATGCTGATGCAGATCGTCTATGAAGAGCTGGTGAAGCTGATGGGCCCGGTGGACACGTCGATCCGCCTGGGCTCGTTTGGGAAGATCATGCTTTGCGGGCTTCAGGGTTCGGGAAAGACGACCACCTGCGCCAAGCTGGCCCGGCTGCTGAAAAAAGCCGGCCGGCGGCCGCTGATGATCGCCGCCGACTTGCAGCGTCCGGCGGCCATCGAGCAGTTGATCGTGTTGGGCCAGCAGATCGATGTGCCGGTTTACGCCGATCTGGAGAGCAAGGACCCGGTGGCCGTGTGCCAGGCGGGGCTGCAAGAAGCCCGCGACCGCGACGCCGACGTGGTGCTGATCGACACGGCCGGGCGGTTGCACATCGACCAGGAGCTGATGAAGCAGTTGCAGGAGATCGACCGCCGCGTGCAGCCGGACCATTGCTTCCTGGTGGTGGACGGCATGACGGGCCAGGACGCGGTGAACAGCGCCAAGGCGTTCAACGACGCGCTGGAGCTCAACGGCGTGATCATGACCAAGCTGGACGGGGACCAGCGTGGCGGGGCCGTGCTGAGCGTGAAGGCCGTCACCGGCGTGCCGATCAAGTTCCTGGGCACCGGCGAGCACATCCAGGAGCTGGAGCCCTTCCAGCCCGAGGGAATGGCCAGCCGCATCCTGGGCATGGGGGACATGATGGAGCTGGTGCGGCGGGCGCAGATGGAGATGGACCGGGAGAAGCTGCGCCAGCAAGAAGAAGCGATGCGCAAGGGGCAGTTTACGCTGGAGGAGTTTCGCGGGCTTTTGCAGCAGACGTCGAGACTGGGTCCGCTGAACAAGGTGCTGGGGCTTTTGCCGGGCATGGGGGCGCTGAAGGAGATGATGGGCGACGTGGACGCGGAACGCGACTTCCGCCGCCTGCGAGGGATCATCGACTCGATGACTCCCGAGGAACGCCGCAACCCGAAGATCATCAACCAGAGCCGCCGCCGCCGGATCGCCGCCGGGGCGGGGGTGCAGCCGCACGAGGTGAACGAGCTGATCAAGCAGTTCGACTCGATGGCCTCGATTATGAAGCAGTTGGCCGGCAAGGGGCTGCGGGAGCGGATGCGGGCCGTGCAGGAGATTCAGCAAACGATGGCGGCCAATCCCGGAGCAACGCTGGGCCGGGCCAAAAAGGGGACCGGGAAGCGGCTTTCGCCCAAGGAGCGGGCCAAGCTGCGCAAGCTGCGGGAAAAAGAGGCCCGACGCCGACGGCGACTGCAAAAACGCCAAAAGGGGCGATAG
>JALSGI010000773.1 GCA_026982835.1 Planctomycetota bacterium
CCCCCAGCGGTTGCTGGCCGCCGTGCTGTTCTGGAACCTGATGATCAACGTGGCCTATTTCGCCGTCACTTCCGTGGCCGGGCTGTACCTGCAACGCCAGGGGAACCTGGGTGCGGCCACCTGGCTGAGCCTGGGGGCGGTGCTGGCCATCATCGCCCTGGGCGAGATGCTGCCCAAGAGCCTGGCCGTGGTCTGGACCCGGCCCATGGCCGCCGTGGTGGCCGTGCCGCTTTCGGCCGCCGTGCGGCTGGTGGAGCCGGTGTTGCCGGTGCTGGAGGCGGTGGCTGCCGCGGTGCAGCGGGTGCTGTTTCCGCGATTCCGCCCCGAGCCGTACCTGGAAGTACAGGACCTGGAACGGGCCGTCTCCTACTCCACCGACGACGCGGCCCTGCTGGAACAAGAAGAGCGCGTGCTGCACAACCTGCTGGATCTTTCCCGCATGCGCGTCGAGGAGCTGATGCGCCCCCGTAACCACGTGCTGGTGTTCCATCCGCCGGTGGGCCGGGACCAGCTGCAAGGGCGGTTTCCCCGCAGCGGCTATGTGTTCGTTACCGAGCCGGGGAGCGACGAAATCGCCGCCGCCGTGGCCTTGCAGTACTTGTGGGACATCCCCCAGGAGCACCTGGAAAACTACGCCGAGCCGGTCCTCTACGTCCCCTGGTGCGCCCTGGTGGCCGACGCCCTGGAACAGATGCGGCAAAAGGATCGCCGCGTGGTGGTGGTAGTGAACGAATACGGCGAAACCATCGGCGTGATCACCTACGACGACATCCTGCAAACCGTCTTCGCCGAAGAGAGCAGCCGCACCGAGCGTCTTACCGGTCGGGCGGCCATCGAGCCGCTGGGCCGGGGGCGCTACCAGGTGACCGGCATGACCACGCTGCGGCGGCTGCGGCGGTTCTTCGGCGTCGAGGACACCCCCCCCACCCACAGCGTGACCGTGGGCGGACTGCTCCAGGAACTGCTGCAGCGGGTGCCGCGGCAAGGGGACCAGGCCCGCTGGGGACCGTTCCACTTCCGCGTGCTGCACGCCCCCGAACGCGGCGTGCTGCTGGTGGAGCTGACCGTGGAAGAAACCGCCCGACAAGCTGCGGAGGAAGAATCATGATCTGGCTGGCCGGAGTGCTGGGCCTGGCCGGATTGCTGCTCAGCGCGTTGTTCAGCGGTTCGGAGACGGGCTTTTATCGGGCCAACCCGTTGCGGCTGATGCTCGATGCCCGAAGCGGCCGTCCCCTGGCCGGGCTGCTGCACTGGCTCTACCACCACGCGGCCGTATTCGTGGCCACCACGCTGGTGGGCAACAACGTGGCCAACTACCTGGTCTCGCTGGCCGTGGTGCTGTTTGTCGATTCCCTCTGGGGGAGCAAAACCGCAGAGCTGCTGGCCCCGGTGGTGCTGGCCCCC
>JALSGI010000774.1 GCA_026982835.1 Planctomycetota bacterium
CAGGGCGTCCATGCGGCGAGCGGCTTCCGGATGGTCCAGGCGATTGACCTGCAGCAGCCAGCGATAGCGACGAATCAACTGCCGCAGCGAGCCTTCCTTGCCTGCCAAGAGCCGGGCCACTTGCCGCTGGCCCACCTCGGCACCCTTCAGGTGGTCCAGCTCCCGGGGGCCCAGCTGCCGGGCCTGCTCCAGGTGGACCTGGGCCTCGCGGAGCTGTTCGCGGGCCTGCCGCTGGGTTTGCAACACGCGGGAAAGATGCTGAAGGATTTTCTGCTGTTGTTGGGCCAGATGATCGTGCAGCTGTTCGGTCGTGATGATCGTGATCCGTAGCGACGGCGTGGCGGCTTCCTGGGGGCGATAGTCGCGGGCCACCAGTTGCCAGGAAAGCTGCGTGCCGGGAACCAGTCGCAGCGGGGCCAGCTCCCACCGGTACTGGACCTTCACCGGCGGAGGCGTGCGGCGTTGTTCCAGCGAAGGACCAGCCGGGGCCGGTTTCGGCGGGCCGCGAAAGAGCACCTGGTCCTGGTGCCCCTGTTCGGACCGCCCGCTGGCCAGGTAACGCAGGGCCACCTGCTGCACGCCCAGGTCGTCCTGCACCTGGGCCACCAGGGGCACGACCGCCTGGGGGGTAAGCAGCAGCGAGCCTTGCGGCTCTTGTAGCGTGATTCGCGGGGGGGCATCGGGCACCACCCGCACCTGCCAAGGAGGACGGTGTTCGGCTTCCACCTCCCGGCGATCCACCAGCCGCAGCGTGATCCGCGTGCTGCGTTTCAGCTCCGTCTGGTTTCGGTGCTTCGGGGCCAGGCGGAAAGAACGCCCCTGGTCCCCCAGGGCAAGCGGCACTTCCCGCTTGCTCTTCCCTTGCAGCACCAGCCACGCCTGGCGCAGCGGCACGTTGCTGCGGCCGCGAACTCCCAGGGTGCTCCCGGCCAGGGCACGCAAGGGGCGAGAGGTCTGCTCCGCCTTCCAGCCGGTGTACGGGGGCGGGTGGATCGTAAACACCACGGACTCCACTTGGGGAGGATCGACCACCTCCAGGCGGTGCCAGGGCATCCCCTGATCATCTCCGCCGGTGACGCGATACTGTAGCGGCTCGCGCACCCGGGGCTTGTGATAGACCATGCGCTGGTCGATGCGGCGCATGGGGAGCTGCTCTTCCTGGCCGGAGGGGTAGCGCAGGTGGAGCCACACTTCCTCGGGCAGCTCGCTGCCCGGGGCCGCTTCCACCACCACTTGCCAGGGCTGTCCGCGGGCCACTTGGGACTGCGGGTCCACCAGCCGCAGGTGATACCGCTGCGGCCAGGGGGCCTGGGCCCAGGGGACGGCCAGCCGCACGGCGGCCAGGCGGGCCAGGTGCGGCCGCCACAGGCCCAACGCGGCAACCACGCTCGCC
>JALSGI010000775.1 GCA_026982835.1 Planctomycetota bacterium
GGGGCGGTGGTCCGATCCGCCGCGGCGCTACTTGTTCAGTGCCCGGGATCGGATCGACGAGACGGTCATCCGCATGCGGAGCGTTTACGACGGGCGTTATCACTACATTCGCAACTTCACCCCGGGGGCGGGCTTTTTGACGCTCAATCGCTACAAGGAGAAGTGCTTTCTGGTCAAGCCGCTCATGCGCCGCTTGCACGCCCAGGGGCGGCTCTCGGGGGCGGCCGCTGAGCTGATGAAACCGTTCCCCCGGGAGATGCTCTACGACACGCAGGCCGACCCACACGAAATCCACAACCTGGCCTCCTCCCCCGATCCCCGGCACCGGGAAGCCCTGCTGCGGCTGCGGGCGGCGCTGGAAACCTGGATGCCGAGACCGGCGACCGGGGCCACATCCCCGAGCCCCCGGAACGTATTCGCCGCTTCGAGCAGGAAATGCACCAGTGGTTCGGCACCCCTGCGTGGTATCGCCCGCCCTAGACAGACCCCATTCTTGCAAGAATCCGCCTTGCACCTGGCTGCCGGATCGGCCTGCGACTTGGCTGTCCGGCAGCGCACGCCCGCTGCGGGGAACCTACGATTGTAAGAACCCCGACCATCCGGGCCGGCGCCCGATGCTGTGACGAATCGGCCGCTTTGCGGGAAAACAACCCATGCAAACCGTTTCCTTTTTGGGCATTGCCGACCCGGTCAGCAGCTTAAGCCACCTTTTGGGGGCGGGGATGTTTGCCCTGCTGGCCGTGCGGATGCTGCGTGCGGTGCGCTGCCGGCCGGTGCGACTGGCCGTGCTGGGGCTGTATTGCTTTTCGGTGGTGTTTTTGCTTTTGCTCAGCGGGTTGTATCACTTGTTTCCCGCCGGCAGCGCCGCGCGGCTGGTGTTCCAGAGACTGGATCATGCGGCCATCTTCCTGCTGATTGCCGGCACGTTCACCCCGCCGCATGTGCTGCTGTTTCGGGGCGTGTGGCGGTGGGGCCCCTTGCTGCTGATCTGGGCGGCGGCCGTCACGGGCATGGTGCTCAAGAGCGTTTTCTTCCAGCAACTGAGCTCCCCCTGGGGAACGGCACTCTACATCGCCTTAGGCTGGCTGGGGCTGATCGGCGGCATGCGCCTGGTGGCCCTCTACGGCTGGTCGCTGGTGGAGCCACTGTTCTGGGGGGCGGTGGCCTACACGGCCGGGGCACTGGTGGAGCTGGAAAAGAGCGTGGTGATCATCCCGGGAGTGCTCGGCTCGCATGAGCTGTTTCACCTGGCGGTGCTGGCCGGCATCGGCCTGCACTGGCGGTTCATTGGCAGTTTTGCCCTGGCCGAGCCGGAAAAAGCGTGCCCGAAACTGGATGCCTGTGATACCATGGGCCGTTGAGGGGGCGGGGTGCGTGGGATCGGATTGGGTTTATCCTGGGCACCTTCCCGTGGGAGGAGACGACCATGACCCGGCACGGTTCGGCTGGTGGAGATCATTCGCGGCGCCGTTTCCTGCAAAGCTCCTTGGTCACGGCAGCCGTGGCACCTTGGGTGATTCGAGCCTCGGCCCTGGGCGGAGAGAAAAAACCGCCCCCCAGCCAGCGGATCACGCTGGGGGTGATCGGCATCGGCCCCCGGGCTACTTACGATCTGAAATCCATGCTCAAACTGCCCGACGTGCAGTGTGTGGCCATCGCCGACGTTCAGGCGCAGCGCCGCCAGGCCGGCAAACAACTAGTCGATTCCCACTACGGCAACCGGGACTGCAAGACGTACCGGGACTTCCGCCAGTTGCTGGCCCGCGACGACATCGACGCGGTGCTCATTGCCACCGGGGACCGCTGGCACGCTCCGGCTTCCATCCTGGCCGCCCAGGCCGGAAAGGACGTCTATTGCGAAAAGCCCTGCGGCATCACCATCGAGCTTTGCCAGCAGCTGGAAGAGACGTTTCGCCGCACCGGGAGAGTGTTCCAGGCCGGCACGCAGCGGCGCAGCGTGACCAATTTCCAGGCGGCGGTGCGGTTGGTCCAAAGCGGCAAGCTGGGCAAAATCCATACGCTGATCGCCTCGGTGTATGAACCGGTGCTGAAAAACGACTGGCTGCCCCCCCAGCCCACTCCCGACCCCAAGGTAGTGGACTGGAACCTGTGGCTGGGGCCCGCCCCTTGGCGCCCCTACAACCAGCAGTACGTCCGGGGCGGATGGCGTGGGTACTGGGACTTCGACTCCGGCGCCCGGTTGCTGGACTGGGGAGCCCACACGGTGGATCTGTGCCAGTGGGCCATCGGGGCCGATGACACCATGCCCGTGGAATACGAACCCCAAGAAGACAAGATCGTTTGCCGCTACGCCAACGGGGTGAAGCTGGTGTTGCAGTTCCTCAAGGCGCCGTTCCGGGACCGCAGCCCGCACTTCATTCACCGCCTGGGGACTTGCCCGGTGCGTTTCGTGGGCGAGGAGGGCTGGATTGAGACCGGCGACAGCGGGGAGATTGTGGTTCAGCCCCAGTCGCTGCAAAAGGAGCTGCCGCGGTACAAGCGGGTGCGGGGGCTGGACGTATCGGCCCACGCCCGAAACTTCTTCGATTGCGTCAAGTCCCGCCGCCAGCCGGTGACCAACGCCCAGGTGATGCGCCGTTCGCACATCGCCTGCCACGCGGCGGCGTTGAGCTGGGTGCTGGGGCGCAAGCTCCGCTTCCACCCGGCCAGGGAAACCTTCCTCGGCGACGAGGAGGCCAATCGCCTGCGGACTCGCCCCCAGCGCGACTGGAGCTGAAGCCGGACCCGGGGCCGGGGCCGGACCGCAGCACCACGCCTTCCTCTGCCTGGTTTTACGCAGGGTGGGAAAAGGCCGAGCCGCGGCTGCTGCGAGTTGCCCTGCGCATGCCCTCTTCTGCGGGGCAATTGCAAGTAGCCTTGGGCTGAATTAAACTGCCGGAGCCAAAGGAACAGGGGCTGTTGCTGGTACTTGTCGGCGTTGCGGTCTGGCCTCCGCATGTCCCTGGGATAAGAACGAGTTCTCAATGCGGTTCAAGGTGGCGCCTTCCGATTTTCTCCAGCCCCAGCTGCTCCCCTGCGCCCATCTGACCGGACCGGATCGCTACCTGTGGAAGAGCCAGATTCACTGGGACGGAGACCTGCTGGTGGCACAGCGCGTCCCCCCCGAGTCCGGCTTCTTCCACCTGCTGGCCGACGTTCCCGGCTGGGGCCGCACGCTGCTTTCCACGGCCTGGCTGATGGAACAAGAAAAAACCTACCACCTGCAAGTGGAGCTGGCCCGAGGACAGCTCCATCTCCTCCGCGGCCAATATCGGGAATGGACCGCCCTGGGACTCCAGCCGGGGGAAGAGACCCAGGGCCACTTGCAGCAGGCGTTTGCTTTTCTGCGGGAAGCTGTTGTCGCCTCCCAGGATGCTGCCAAGGCCGGTCGCCTGGCCGTGCAGTCCCTCGTCGCTTCGCTCCACGCTGGAGAACACTTGGTCCAGCACTATGTCCGCCAGGGACTGCCCGTGCGACTCCACCAGCCGGACCTCTCCCCGCCGTGGCTGGGGATGAACCTGGGCCGCACCGTCCCGGAGGGAAAGTTCGCCGAAAGCCTCAAGGACGTATTCCACGCCGTGCAGGTGGCCCTCTGCTGGCGCGACGTGCAGACCGGCGAGGACCAGTACCACTGGGACTGCCCCGACCACCAGCTCCGCTGGGCGCGCGAGCATGGTGTGCGTTGTATCGGGGGGCCGCTGCTTGGCTTCCACGACTTGGCCGCCCCGGACTGGCTGCTGCTGTACCACGGCGATCTGACCAACCTGCGGCAGCTTCTGTCGGAGTTCGTGGAACAGACGGTCACTCGCTACCGCGGCCAGGTGGACCTGTGGCACTGCGCCGCAGGGATCAACGGCAACACCCACATGGAACTGAGCGAGGAGGAACACCTGGTGCTGGCCGCCCGGGCCGTGGAGCTGGCCCACCGGCTCGACCCGGAAACCCCGGCTATCGTCAGCTTCGACCAGCCCTGGGCCGAGTACATGGCCCAGCAGGAAGTCGAGCCCCCGCTGTACCTGGCCGACATGATGGTCCGGGCCGGGGTGCCGCTTTCGGGCGTGGGGCTGGAGCTGAACTGGGGCTACCATCCCGGCGGCTCCCTTCCCCGCGACCTGCTGGCCCTGAACCAACTGATCGACCGCTGGAGTCTGCTGGGACTGCCGCTGTATGTGTTTCTGACTATCCCCAGCCACACGAGCCCCGACCCCCTGGCCAGCGACCAGGCCCAGGTGATGCTCCGCAACGCCGAAGGCCACTGGGGCGCGGAAGACCAGGCCCAGCTGGTGCGGCAAATCGCCGGCCTGCTGGCCACCAAGCCGGTGGTGCAAGGCGTGTGCTGGAACCAGTTGCAGGACAACCAGCCGCACCGCTTCCCCCACGGGGGACTGGTCGATGCCCAGGGGCATCCCAAGCCGGCCTGGCTGCGGTTCAAGCAACTGCGCCGCAAGTTCGACAGTGAGCTGGAAAAAGATTGACCTCCCCTGTTACAGCCCCCCGGGCAAGCCATGACCGCCCCCGAGCTGCACGTCCACGAAGCCTCCCCCCAGGAACGCCAGGCCGCGTTTGCCAACGTGTTCGAGGTCTGGCCCCAGGGGCCCGATCTGCAAACCCATCTGCAACGCCGCAACGCTTCGGTGCAGCACCGTCGGGCACGCTGGTATGTGGGCGTGCTGCAAGGGCAGGTGGTCACTTCCCTGGGGGCCTATCCGGTGCGGCTGCTGCTGGAGGGCCGCTCGTTGCCGGCCGTGGCCATCGGCAGCGTGCACACTCTTTCGCAGTTTCGGGGGCGAGGACTGGCATCACAACTGCTCCGGCAAGTGGAAGCTGCGCTGGCCGAACAGGGCGTGCAGCTTGCCCTGTTGTATTCCGACATCGCCCCGGAGTTTTATCAGCGATTGGGCTACCAGCTCTGCCCGGCCTGGCAAGGGTGGTTGCCTGTGGCTTCCGAAAGTCCCTCGGAGTCGGAAACCTGGGAGCTGCGATCCACCAGCTGGGAGGAGGCCGCCGCGGAGATTCGGCAACTTTACGGCCAGAGCCACGCCCGGCGGGCCTTGGCCTATGATCGCCCCGCGGAATACTGGGAGTTTCTCCACCGCAAGTGGCCGCAGGACCAGTACCTGCTCGTTTGCGAAAAAGGCAAGCCGGTCGGTTATGCCCGGATGCACCAGGTGGGCCGGCAGGCCCATCTGGTCGATTGGGCGCTTCGGCCCGAGGTGGCCCCCGGAGGGCTGGCCCGATTGCTCCGCTTGCTGGCCCGGCTCGGAGCCCAGCACGGCTGGCAACGCGTCGGCGGATGGCTCCCCCCGCTGGAGGAGCTGCAGGGGGTATTGCCGCTACAGCCCCGGCAGCAAGAGATCACCATGCTAAAAACCCTACATCCGCAACTGGCCCTGAACTCCCGGCACCTGGACGCGGCTGGGTGGTTGCTGGAAGTGGACCACGTCTAGCCCCACTTTCCGCGACCACCCCGCCACGGGAATCCTCCCGGAAAATCATCACCACCACCGGCGGCGGAGACGTGTTTCTTCAAACAGCCAGCGTCGGCGGCTCGCCCGCCCCTTACGTCGGGCTTTTGGCCGAGGCGGAGGGAGCGCCTTTGCCTGCCCCCTGCAAGGCGCGGCCGATCTGCCGCACGGCTTGCCGCAGGCGGTTTTCGTTTTCTACCAAGGCCAGCCGCAAGTGGCCTTCGCCGGCCGGGCCGAATCCCGCCCCCGGGCTGACGGCCACGTCGGCCTCTTCCAGCAGCATCATGGCAAAATCCATCGACGAGTACTGCGAGGCCCAAGGCTCGGGAATCTTGACCCACAGGAACATCGTGGCCCGCGGCGATTCCACCTCCCAGCCCAGCCGACGCAGCCCGGCCACCAGCACGTCGCGCCGCCGCTGGTAGCAGCGGGCCTGTTGCTGCACGGCCGCATGGCCGTGGCGCAAGGCCATGATCGCGGCGATCTGCACCGGGCGGAACATGCCGTAGTCGTAGTAGGCCTTGACGGTGGCCAGGGCGCGGATCACCTCGGCGTTGCCGGCACAGTAGCCCACCCGCCACCCGGCCATGTTGTACCCCTTGCTCATGGTGGTAAACTCCACGCCCACGCTCAGGGCTCCCGGGGCGGCCAGGAAGCTGGGGGCCTGGTAGCCGTCGAAGGTGATGTCGGCGTAGGCCAGGTCGCTGACGACGAAAAACCCGTACCGCCGGGCCAGTTGGACCAACTCGCGGTAAAAGTCCGGCTCGACCACCGTGGTGGTGGGATTGTGCGGATAGTTGACCACCACCACCTTGGGCCGGGGGAACAAATGCTGGCAGGTGTAGGCGATGTTGCGGAGGAACTTTTCCGGCTCGGTGGCTTCCAGCGTGATGGCGTTGGCCCCGGCCAGCACCACGGCATACACGTGCGCCGGGTAGCTGGGCGCTGGCACCACGGCCGTATCGCCCGGGCCCAGAAGCGCCAGGCACAGGTGACTAAACCCCTCCTTGCTACCCAGGCACACCAGCACTTCGCTGTCCGGGTCCAGCGACACCCCGTAGCGGGTGTAGTAGCGACTGGCCACCTCGCGGCGCAGGTTGCGGATGCCGGTGTTGGGGCTGTAGCCGTGGTTTTTGGGATCGCGGGCCGCTTCGGCCAGTTTGTCCACGATGAAATCGGCCGGGGGATCCGAAGGGTTGCCCATCCCCAGGTCGATCACATCCGCTCCGGCCCGGCGCTTCTGGTACATCAGGGCGTTGATGCGGGCAAACAGATACGGCGGCAGCCGCCCTACCCGCTCAGCCACCGGCACGGCAAAGGGGCGGTTTTGTTCCGAGGGGTCGGGCTGTTGCAGTTCGACTTCTTCGGGCCGGGGGGTGTCCGGGGATTGGTTCATGGTTTTCAACGAGGGAGAAAATCCAGGCACGGCACGCGAAAATCCACGTTTGCTACAAGCCTATCCTACTCCGGGGTCCGGCGGTAGCGGGATTGGGGAGCACCCGGCATCCGGAAATGCTGCCGGGGATGGGCAACAGCACGGGTTTTCCGGGGTGCCCCGTGGCCCCCCTTTCCAGGAGTGGTTACACTTCGCACAGCCCCAGGTCGTGGACTTTCCAAATCTGAAACTTCCGAAACGAAGGTGCCTGTGATGATCTGGAACATCCCCCCCTATGCGACGATTCCGCCCGAAGAGTTGGGCCGCGGCACTTCGGTGGCCGTGGAGGTGGTGGCCGACCCGCAAGCCCTGGCCCACCACATGGCCCAGGCCATGCTGGAGGAAATCAAACAAGCCGCCGCCGAGGATCGGGAACTTTGGATGATCGTTCCCGTGGGGCCGGTGGACCAGTTTCCCGTGCTGGCCGAGCTGATCAACCAGCAGAGGGTGTCACTGCGGCACGTGACGATCATCAACATGGACGAGTACCTCACCGACCAGGACCAATGGGTGCCGGAGGACCACCCGTTGAGTTTCCGCGGCTTTATGAACCGCAAGTTTTACGACCTGCTGCCCCCGGAACTGGCCCCGCCGGCGGAAGCTCGCCTGTTTCCCGATCCGGCCCGGCCCGAGGAGCTCTCCCGGCGGATCGCCGACCGGGGCGGAGTGGACGTGTGCTTCGGCGGCATCGGGATCAACGGCCACATGGCTTTCAACGAGCCGCCGGAGCCGGGCGAGACGGTTTCCCAGGAGGAGTTCGCCGCTTTGCCCACCCGCTGCCTGAGCCTGGCCCGGGAAACCCGCACCATCAACTCCGTGACCGTGGGCGGGGGGGTGGAGATCATCCCTCGCCGGGCGGTGACGGTGGGCATGCGGGACATTCTTTCTGCGCGGCGGTTGCGGTTCTACTGCAACCGGCCCTGGCAGCGGATGGTGGTCCGCCGGGTGCTCCATGGCCCGTTGGGACCGGCCTGCCCGGCCAGCTACCTGCGCACCCATTCCGACGCGCGGCTAGTGGTTACGGAAGAAGTGGCCTCGGTGCCGCAGATCGCCTTGCGGTAGCCGTGCTTTGAGCTACGGCTGCTTTTGTTTTTGCTGCTCCAGCGCGCGGCGGACGATCTGATCCAGTTGCTTCAGCCCCTGGGTCCGATCCACCGCGTAATAGCCCACGTGGGCGTGGATCACCCGGCCCTGGGGCCCCACCACCACGAACAACGGCAGTTGGGCTCCCGCCCGGCGCGGATCGCCCAACTGGCCCAGCAGCTTGCCGTCGTCCAGCAGCACCGGGTAGCTGAGGTTCATGAACTGCACCAGCTTGCGCACGCTACGCACCGCAGCGGATCGCCGGGCCGGTACGGCCAGCTCGCGGTTGACGGCCACCCCATAGACCTTCGCCCCCTGCTTGGCGTAGCGGTGGTGCAGGAAATCCAGGTAGCCGACTTGCCCGTAGGGCTCTTTCAACGGGGCGTGGCGATATTCCCAAAAGTGCAGCACCGTCACCTGGCCCTGGAGCCTCTGCTGGTCCAAGGCGGCTCCCCGGAGCCCGGTGAGCGAGAACCGAGGCATACGCCGCCCCTGCAAAGAAGCCACCAGCCGGTCCACGGCCGAGGTGCGCTCCACTTGTTGCTCCAGGTCGTTTCGGATTTGCCGCAGCAGGGCCACCAGCGGCCCGGTGGTGATCACCTGTTCCAGCTGCGGCAGCCCCTGGCGGACCTGGTCGATCTGCCGGGCGGTGAGTGTTTGCGACTGGCTCCACCGCGGCCGGTCCAGCTTGTTCCGCAGTGCCAGCAGCACGCGGAACCCGGCAGCGAGCCGAGCCAGTGCCTGCGACTCGATCCGGCCCGGGGGACTCACTTTCATCACAATCTGGTGCTCCTCCCCCTGGCCCATGAACACACGCTGGCGAATCTGCCGCACGCGCAAGGTTTTCTCCTGCAGCAGCCAGCGCCGCTGCCAGCCGTAGTTGTTCTCGGCCACCAACTCCCAGCCCGGCGGCTTGATCCGGGGGGAGGTCCGGCTCAGCCGGTAGGTCAGCTTGCCCGCTTGCCATTGCAGGCCCGGCTCCGGGACTTCAGGTATTTGCGGCCAAGGCAGCTCCAAGGGCAGGGCGTACTGATGGCCGTGGAACTGGTAGAGCAGGGCGGGCCGTGCCCCTTCGATTCGTCCTTGAGGGAGCAGCGTCATCTGGCCGAACCGTTCGCTCCAGTGCCAGGAGCCCCGCCCCCGTTCGTCCAGCAACCAGTACACCTCGGCCGCCTCCGGGGCCGAACGGAGCACAAACAATTGCAACCGGAACTGCTTCTGCGGCGGACCCAGCTCCCGATTCCGCTGCACGGCGGCCACCGTGCCTTCCACGGTCCAGCTGCTGGGAGCCTGTGGCAATCCGGCGGCGGTAGCCAGCAACACCAAGCTGCTCAACGAGGTGGGGGACATGAGGCGGGACCTTTTTTCGGGCGGGGAAGGAAAAAAACCAAGCTCTGCCATTCTAACAGCCGCCCGTGAGAAAATGCCAGCCATTTCCCGCCTGGGGCTCCGTGGGCTTTGGCCTGTGTCCCCCCGGGTTCGGCCCGGGGGGGAACGGGAAGCAGGCAACAAGCCGCAACGTAGGACAGCGAAACGGGAGACGAATCCCAAGGGCTTCCTCTTGCCGAACCTGTGGGCCGGGGCCAACAATAGGGAGTAGCACCGAAGATGGCCGGCTGGATTACCCGTTGCGCATGCCACCTCTGGTTAAAAAGGTGAGGAGTTCTCCTCATGGATTTTCGTTTGCGTCTCTTTGGCGTGTTCTTCAGCGCTGTGGATTCCGGAAGCGAAACTTCCTCCAGCCAGGCGACCGCAGAAGCTCCCCCTGCAAGTCGAGCCTCGCACCCCACCCCCCCGGAAAAAAAGAAAGCCGCCTCCTCCCGCCGACTGAAGATCTTGCTGCCGCTCCTGGTGATCCTGGCCGCCGGC
>JALSGI010000776.1 GCA_026982835.1 Planctomycetota bacterium
GCCGTGCCCCAAGTGTAAAACGACGATCAAAATCCCCAAGCTCACCGAGGTCAAAATCCACGCTCCGGAGGAAACGCGCGTCAACCGCGACTCCCGGGGGCGGCTGATCACCCGGCCGATCTTCCGCTACGAGACGCAGGTTTCCCGGCAGTTGGTCTGGATCACTCTAGCAGCGGCCTTGGTGATCCTGTTGGGAGCCTTGTTGCTGGGCCGGATGTTTCGCGAAAGTTTCCCGCTGCAAGTGGGCGTGGTGGCCGCGCTGGCGTATCCTTTGTGCTGGTGGGGTTACCAGTTGCTTCACGATCGGGAGCTGGAGCCGCACCGGGGCCGGGCGTTGTTGATCCGAACGATCATTTGCAGCGCCGGCTACACGGCCATGGCCGTGGCGTTTCATTTCGTGCCCGACGGCGTGTTAAACGAGCCCTGGAAGTGGATCTACTTCGGCCCGCTGCTGGCGGCCATCGGCACGCTGGTGGCCGTGGGCTGCTACGACCTGGATTTTCCGCTGGCGTTCTTGCACTTTTCGATGTTTACGCTCAGCCTGTTGATTCTGCGTTGGGCCGCGGGGATGCCGCCGATTTGGGCCTCGGGGACTTGAATGCTGCGCGTGCCGGCGGCAAGTTGCCGAAGCGGGGAGCAGTTGCAGACGATCACAATCTCCAGGGCGAGCCGCAAGCGCGAGCTTGCGGCTGTTTTCGCAGCAGTGTCCGTTTCGTCAACCGCCGGCTGACGGTGCGCGGCTCGCCGCCCCTCCAAGCCTCCAAACCTCCACGCCCCCATGCCCTCGGTGCGGAAGCACCCAGTGGCGAGCCCCCGGCTTTAGCTGCCCGGAGAGCCAAGAAAAAACGCATGTCGATCTTCTCCGCCGACTAAAGTCGGCGGCTCGCCGTTCAATCGCCGGCTTACGGCGCGCGGCTGGCCGGTTGCGAACAAAAATCGACGTTTGTTCTTGCACCAGCGAGCCGCGAGTGTCAACTCGCGGAGCCAATCTGCAAGTAGGCGCGTTTTTTTCTTTCATCGTCTCCGGGAGCTGACGCTCCCGGCTTGCCCGCTGCGGCAGCACCGGATCAGGCGTCCATGTGCTAGCTGGCTAAACACGTACGGGGAGGCACAACCGTTTGGGATGCAATCCCGTCCCACGCCCTTGCATGCGAGAGCCTTTGAACTGTTGGGCATCAGCCCAACCCTGCCGGGAGCTCCCTCGTAGTCAGCCGGCGCACAGGGCGATTTTCACAACCCTGGGGCTACCAAGGGCTTGCGTCGCCAAGGAGGGGAAAATTGGGTTTAGCGGGCGGGTGGGACACACTTCGCCGGGGTCGCTTTTTTCCAGGATGCTTGCCAAGTAGAATACAAGGGCACGGCACCGGTATCCGCACACGCTTGTAATC
>JALSGI010000777.1 GCA_026982835.1 Planctomycetota bacterium
GGCCGAGTAGCAAAAGGCCCAAAACGTCACCGTGCTTCCCATCCAGGCTCCCACCCCGGCCAGCAGCTTCACGTCTCCGGCTCCCATGCCGCCGATGGCGTACAAGGGGAGCAACAGGGCCAGGCCCACCGCGGTGCCCAGCAGGCTGTAGCCCAGCCCGCTCCAGCCCAGGCTCCAAAATCCGTAGGCCCAGCCGGCCAGGATGAAGGGGAAGGTGATCAGGTTGGGCACTTTGAGTTTCCATCCGTCGATGACGGCGGCCACCACCAGCACGAAGCTCACCAGCCACGCCACCCAGTGCTCGGAAGCTGCCGCCAGGAAAGTGTTCCAACTCATCTTTGCTCTGCTCCTGTTGGGGTGCGTTCCTGACCCGGACAATAATTGCCCCTGGGCCGCTGCTTCGGCATAGGGCTCAGGGGCCGCCAAAACAATAGCTCACCGCGGCCGCCAAGGTGGCCAAAAACAGGCAGATCACCTGGGCTCCGTGGGCAGCAAGCTCGGGAAAGACATAGGATTCCATGACGGCACACTCCGCCAAAGCAGGTTGCCCTCTGGGGGGAAGTGACATCGCGATAAAGCCCTCTACCCCACTGCCCCTTCAACCCTAGCTCACGGCAAGGGAACAACCCTGGGGAAGCAAGGGCTTCCCCAGGGCCGACGCGACAACAACCGGGCAGGAACGGTGGATTAGTTGCCGCCCAAGGTATTGGCCACGTTCTGGAACGTGGTGTTGGCCTGGGTACCGATCGACTGGATGGCCGTCAGGCAGACCACGATGATCAAGGCCAGCATCACGGCATACTCGACGGCGGTGGGGCCATCTTCGGAGGCCAGGAAACGACGAACCTTCTGAGCAAACGCTTTCATGGAAAACCTCCCAAACGCTACAAGGGGTCCCCGGCACCGTGCCGGGCAGGACAAACCATGCTCCCCATCCGGGGGGCCTGCTCGCTCGCCGGAGCGAAGTCGGCCGGACAAAGGCCCCGCGCCCTTGCCCCGATCCTCCTGATCGATTCATTCATCCTCTCTGTTAGAAACCTAGGTCAGGTTCTCACTGTGTCAAATTGCGCAATCCAAAAAATCTAGAAAAACCTGACCGCCCTCTTTTCGCCCCTCCTGATCCAAACCGCCGGCACCTCGCCGATCAGGCAGCAAGCGGTTTGCACGGTGCCATTTGCGGCGTCTTGGGTCTTGGGGCGTGGGTCTTGGGCAAGAGCCCTCCGCGTAGCGGGGGGAGAAACAGCATCGGCTTGCGGCCTGCGCCGTGCGCTACTGCGCCGGAGCTTCCGCACCGGAGGTCTTGGGTCGTGGGTCTTGGGTCTTGCGGTGGTGCTTCCGCACCAGTGCGAGAAAAAGCGTTTCTTCTTGCAACCGGCGAGCCGCCG
>JALSGI010000778.1 GCA_026982835.1 Planctomycetota bacterium
GGCACTGGCAGTGCTGGCCGTGGCCTTGCGCGGTTGGGGGCTGGGGCGTCCTTTCCTGGGAGCCTTCGGCTCCAAGGCGGCCGTGCACGGGATGATCGCCCGCAACTGGTCCGCTGGCCGTGCCCCGTGGCATCTGCCCACGGTCGATATGCTGGCCGGGAGCAAGCGCGGGCTGCACCTGTTGGAATACCCTGTGCCCACGGCCCTGGTGGCCCTGGGACACCGGCTCTTGGGCGGGCCGCTAGAGCTTTGGGGCCGCGGACAAGCCCTGCTGTGGAGCCTGGCCGGGCTGGTGTTTTTGTTCCTGGGTGTGCAGCGCCGCTGGGGAGAGCAAGCTGCCTGGGGGGCCGCCGCTGCCTGGGTTCTTTCGCCCGTGGGCGTCATCTACGGGCAGCATTTTTTGGTCGAGGTGCCTGCGGTCACCTGGCTGCTGGGCTGCTGGTGGCTTTGGCCGCAGGCGCTGCGCCCGCGGGCCTGGCTTGCCCAAGCGGCCAGTTGCCTGCTGCTGGCCGCAGCCCTGCTTACCCGACCGATGCTCGTGGTGCTTTTGCCCTGGTTTGTGGCCGAAGCCTGGCTGCTCCCCCACGGAAGCCAGCGCCGCGGTAGGCTCGTCCGGGCCGGGGCGCTGGTAACCGCGGCGCTAGTGCCCTTGGGGGTGTGGGTAGCGTGGGTGTTCCATGCCGCCTCGCCCGGCGGGCCGCTGGCCCGGCAGGTCTATTACTCGCTGGTGCATAGCCGTTTGGCCCAGCAACAGGCTTGGGCCTTGTTGCTTGAGCCTGCGTGGTACGCCCGCGCGGCCAAGGAGCTTTCCTTGCGCCTGCTGGGCCCCCTGGGGCTGGTGCTTGCCGTCTGGGGGCTGTGGCAAAGCCCCTTTCGCCGCCAGGCGTGGCTTGCGTGCGGGCTTTCGCTGGGGCTGTTGCTGCTTTTGCCCGGCAAGTTCTACCAGCAGAACTACTACTACGTGCTGCTGGTGCCGGCCGGATGTGTGGCCTGCGGCCTGGGCTACCAGGCGGCCGAGGCGTGGTTGCGGCGGCGCCCCCGGTGGCAGCTTGCAGTTCTGGGCGGGCTTTGGCTTGTCGGGGTGCTTCGGCTGGCCTGGCCTGCTGCTTACGCCACGCCGGAAGAGGACCAGAGCGTGCTCCAGGTGGCGGCACTCGTGCGGCAGCTCACCCTGCCCGAGGAGCCGGTGGTGACGCTTCACGGCGGCTCGGTGGTGCTGCTTTTCTACTGTGACCGCCCAGGGTGGGCCTGGACGGACGATCCTGGGCGGCTTTCCCGGCGATTGCAGTATGCCCGAGAGCACGGTGCCTGCGTGGTGGCCTGGGTGGGCCGGCGGGTACCTACGGCCCTGCGGGAGGGCAAGCTGCGCGTGCTGGTTGCCTTGG
>JALSGI010000779.1 GCA_026982835.1 Planctomycetota bacterium
GAGGAGCGAGTGGTGGTAGGTTCTGCGCTGGAGCTGCCGCTCTTTTCGACCTGGGCGCTGGAGGCGGCCGAGCAGCAGCGGGCGGAAGTCCTTGTCGTCGAGGATCGGCTCGTAGGGAGGGACCGGCAGGAAACGGGCGAGGTCGAGACATCGCTCTGGATGAGCGTATCGGGCAGCGGTTCGGGTCTCCCTGAGACAACACCACCGCCATCATCCCAGCCCGATCCCGGTGCGGAAGAGCTGCTGGATGCTCTGGACCGGAGCCTGCGGCTCGGGGCTGCGGAGGCTGTGGAGACGACGGGGACGGTTAGCCCAGCCGATGTGGAGCCGCGACCGCTGGCGGAGCACCCGATGCTGGCCGGTCAGTTTTCCACGTATGCCGGCCTGGATTTGCGGGCATCGGCCGGCTTTGGAGGTGGCGTGAGCGAGCTGGAGCGTGCGGGCGGAGCTCTGAGGCGTTCGCTGGTTGGGGGCGGTTCCTCGGGCTCTTCGGGGGGCAAGAACGACTTTTCAGGTGGCGGGATTGGTGTGATGGGATCGGACAGCGGGGGCAATTCGACCCAGGGAGCCAGTGCTGCGGTGCTGTATGTGCTGGACTGGAACCACGGGCTGGTGTTTTTGGCTGGGATGAAGGAGTACGAGAAGGCTGGCGAATGGGTGGATTTGCGTGCCCAGGTGAGTGGTGGTTCGGTGGCGAGTTATAGCTGGGACCTTTCTGGAGCTCCGTTGGCGACGAACGTGACGGGTACGGACCAGTACCGGCTGCGGTTCCAGTGGGACAGTGGTGTGCCGCAGGCGAGCGAGCAGCAGGTGGTGCTGACGGTGACGTTGAGCGACGGCACGCGGTTGTCGCAGACGCTGACGTTTGTGGTGGAGCCTGCGGCGGGCGGGGGTCCCAGTGGCGGCGGTGGTGGCGGTGGTGGCCAGCCGCCGGAGGTGGTGTGGCCGGAGGTCCTGGAGCCGGGTGCCTTGCTGGCGGATCACGAGGTGATCACGGGGACCTCGCCGCTGCGCCCGTATGCGGTGGAGCTGGAGAGCGGGGCGGTGGAGCTGACCCAGATGCTGCCGGGCTACAACCCGGGTGTGCTGCCCGTGGGGCTGATCTACGACAGCGTGGCGGCGGAACCGGATCCGATCTTCGTGGTTCGCTATGAGCTGGACCCCACGGCTGCGGTTCCGGACCAGGTAGCGGCCCGGCTGACGTTCAACGGGACAACGGGTTCGTGGGTGTACTACGACACGTCCTCCCTGAACGGGGGTGATGTGATTCAGCTCGCGTTGCAGGCGGACGTTTCTGGATTGCCGACGGGTCGGTACGGGTACACGGTGGAGGTGGTGCCTTACTACGGTGGGGTGCCGGGTACGAGCTGGGTGCGGAGCGG
>JALSGI010000780.1 GCA_026982835.1 Planctomycetota bacterium
GCGCCGCAGTCACCAGAGCCTTTTCCGTGGGGGTGCCCTGCGGGGTGCCGTCGGGGGCCAGTTGAGCGTCGTTGCACAGCACGGCCGCTTCCAGCAGGCGGCGATGCGCGGCTTGCTCGTCGGCGGTGGGAACGGCCTGGGCCACTTCCATGCGCCCCTGGGTCATGGTGCCGGTTTTGTCCGAGCAGATCACATCCACCGAGCCCAGCGTCTCCACGGCCGGCAACTGCCGCACGATGGCCCGGCGGCGAGCCATCCGCCGCGCAGCCAAGGCCAGCGTGACGGTAATCACCGCCGGCAGTCCCTCGGGGATGGCGGCCACGGCCAGGCTCACGGCCGAGAGGAACATGGTGCGGGCGTCGATGTGCGAACGCAGGTACCCGGCCACGAACACCACCACGCAAATGGCCACCACGGCCACGGCCAGCGTGCGACTCAACCCGGCCAGGCGCTGTTGCAAGGGGGTGGGCTCGGGCCGGGCCTGGCCCACCATGCGGGCGATCTGCCCCAGTTGCGTCTGCATGCCGGTGGCCACCACCACGGCCCGGCCGTGTCCGGCCAGCACCGCGGTGCCGGCATGAAGCATTGAACGGCGATCGGCAAGCGGCGTCTCGGCGCCGACCGGCTCGGGGCGCTTCTCCACCGGAAGCGATTCCCCGGTGAGCGTGGCCTCGTCGGCCGTCAGGTCCGCGGCTTGCACCACGCGGGCGTCGGCGGCCAGGATGGTGCCCGGGTTCAGCTCCAGCAGGTCGCCGGGGACCAGCTCTTCGGCGGGCAGTTGCTGGAGTTGGCCGTTGCGCCACAGTTGGGCTCGGGGGCGGGTCAGTTGCTTCAGGGCCTGGATGGCCTGCTGGGCCTGAAGCTCCTGGAAGAACCCGATCCCCGCGTTGGCCAGCACGATCACGCCGATCAGCACGGCGTCCTCGACTTGTTCCACCAGCAAGCTCACCGCCGCTGCGGCCAGTAGCAGCAGCACCAGCAGGTCGGTAAACTGCCCCAGCAACAAACGCCACCAAGGGGGCGGCGGTTCCAGCTCCATGCGATTCGGCCCGTATTGGGCCAGGCGGCGCGCGGCCTCGGCGGAAGAAAGCCCTTGGTGCGGATCGGTGCCGAGGGTTTGCAGCAGCTCCTCGGCCGATAGCGACCAGGGCTTGTCAACAAGCGACACGGGCGACTCTCAGGTCTTGGATTGCTTGGGCTCCAGTGTGTAGATGCGCACGTGTCGATCGTAGAAACAAACGCCCGCTTGTGCCAGCCCCGGGTGCAGGGCCAGGTCTTGGGCCGTGGCAGGGAGTTTTACCTGGTGCACCGGGTTGGTCTTGGTGCCCTGGTAGAAGAAGGCCCAGCCGCCGGCACCGCCGGAGACGGCCATCCAGAA
>JALSGI010000781.1 GCA_026982835.1 Planctomycetota bacterium
TCAGGGGAGTGCCGTTTTCTGGGTCTGTTCGGATCTGTGTGGAGACACATGCTAGCCTTTCCCATGTCTGAGGATACTGGCACGGAGAGGAGGCCCGTCATGCAAGACCCGAGCAATCTGTTCACGGTGGCCCTGGGGCTGCAGTCGCCCTGGGAAGTGAGTGACGTCCGGTTTGAGCCGGAGGCGGGAGAGATCCACTTTGAAGTGGCCTGTACGGCCCGCCGGCTGAGCTGTCCGGCCTGCGGGGCGGACGAGCAGCCCGTTCACGACAGCCGCAAGCGGAGCTGGCAACACCTGCACTTTTTCCAGTACCGGGCCTATCTGCATGCACAGGTGCCGAGGGTGCGCTGCGGCAAGTGCGGCAAGACCAGCCAGGTGGCGGTGCCCTGGGCCCGGCCGCGCAGTGGCTTTACGCTGCTGTTCGAGGCCCTGGTGGTGACCCTGTCGCAGCGAATGCCGGTGCGCCAGGTGGCGGCGCTGCTGGGGGTCAACCCGGGCCGGCTGTGGCAGGCCCTTGGCGCGCTGGTGGAAGGGGCGCGGGAGCAGGAGTCCTTCGAAGGGGTGCGCCGCATTGGCGTGGACGAGAAGCATGTCGGGCGCCTGGGCTATATCACCCTGTTTCACGATGCGGACCGACGCCGGGTGTTGTTCGGCACCCCGGGCCGGGACGGGGCCACCTTCGAGCGCTTCTGCGAAGACCTGGCAAGCCACGGGGGGAGCCCAGAGGCCATCGAGGCGGTCTCCATGGACTTCTCCGGGGCCTTTCAGGCCGCTGCCGCGAAGCACCTGCCCGCTGCCCGGCGCTGTCTTGACCCCTTTCACCTGGTCAAGCTGGCCAATGCCGCCCTGGATGAGGTGCGTCGGGCGGAGGTGAAACAGGAGGCCTCGTTGCGGGGTATCCGCTGGGGCACCCTCAAGGATGCCCACGACTGGACCGGGCCCCAGCTGGTGAAGATGCACTGGCTGCAGCGCTCCGGGCTGAAGACGGCCCGCGCCTGGCGGCTGAAGGAACGGCTGCGGGAGATCTTGCGCCAGGGACGGGAGGGGAGCTTCCCCTTGGAGGCCTTGCGAGCCTGGGTGAGCTGGGCCCGGCGTTGCCGCCTGCTGCCCTTCAAGCGCCTGGGCGCCACGGTGCGGGACCACCTGGAGGCCATATGCGAGGGCTACCGCCTGGGGCTGAGTAACGGCACCGCCGAGTCGCTCAACGCGACCGTCCAGGCTGCAATCGTCCGGGCCAGAGGCTTCAGAACCCAACGCAACCTCATGTCCGTCATCTACCTGGTCGCCGGCAAACTCACTCATCTGCCCGCTCCACCTTTCGCCAATGCCTCCATCACGACATGAACACTTCCACACGAAATCGCATAGACCCGGAAAT
>JALSGI010000782.1 GCA_026982835.1 Planctomycetota bacterium
GAGAGCGAGCCGGGAGCACAAGCTCCCGGAGGTATCTGCGAGAATTACTGGAACACCTTCACCGGCGGGAATTGCCGCCCGAGCACTTCGGCCGCGGGTGTTTCCAGCCAGTGCTCCAGCACCGCGGCATAGACGCAGCGGAAGTCGGTGTGGAACTTCAGGTCGCCGGCTTCCAGGTCTTGCAAGTCGGGGGCCGGGCCGTGCAGTCCGGCACGCAGCTTCCCCCCGGCCAGGAACACCGGGGCGGCGGTGCCGTGGTCGGTGCCGGCGCTGGCGTTTTCCCGCACCCGGCGGCCGAACTCGCTGAAGGTGAGCACGGCCACGCGCTGCCAGTGGCCGCGGGCCTTCAAGTCCTGGGCGAAGGCACGCAGGGCGTCCCCCCATTGCCGAAGCAGCGAAGCGTGCGCCCCTTGTTGCTTCACGTGCGTGTCGAACCCGGCCAGGGAGACATAGTAGATGCGGGTGGGCAACCCGGCGTCGATCAACCCGGCAATGTTACGCAGCTTCCGCGCCAAGGCGTTAGGCGGATAGTCGGTTCCGGCCGCTTCTTCTTGCAGGGCCTGGCTTACGCGGGAGCTGGCATCCAGGGCCGCCAGCATCTGGCGGCGGACGAAGGCTTCCAGGGGCGTGGGCTGTTGCGGGCTGTGTTGGGCGAGGGCCAGCTGGCGAAGCGCCGCGGTGGAGAGGGCCGCGTCGTGCTCGTGCAGCCGGAAGCCCTCCAGCGAAGCAAACGAGGGCACTGCCACGCTGCGGGCCGCCAGGGCCAGCGGCAGGGGCTCCTGGCCCAAGTGCAAGGCCGCCAATTGCGCCGCCTGTCCCCCCTGGCGGTCCAGCCACCGGCCCAGCCAGCCGGTGCGGGGCTTGGGGTTTTCCGGTTGGGCCGAGTGCCAGATGTCCATGCTGCGGAAGTGGGAACGGTTGGGGTTCGGATAGCCCACCCCCTGCACCACGCACAGCGAGCCGTCTTGCCACAACTCCTCCAGTCCCTGAAGCGACGGGTGCAGGCCCAAGCCGTTTTCGAGCTTGAGCACCTGGGCCGAGGGCACGGCCAGCGTGGGGCGAGCCTGCCGATAGAGCGGATCGCGGTAGGGGACCACCGTGTTGAGCCCGTCGTTACCGCCGGAAAGCTGCACCACGACCAGCACGCGATCCGTGGAGCGTCCGGCGGCGGCCCGGGCCGAGTGGAGCAGAAACTCCGGCACCCAAGGACCCCCGGCGGCCACGAGCACCGAACTGCCCAAGGTCTGCTTCAGAAAACGCCGGCGAGTGGTAGAGCACGTCATGACCAGGACTCCTGTGGAAGGAGGGAGATTGTGCGATCAAGCGGGGGGAAACAATCCCTTGTTACCTCTTCAGGAAAACGTTTCTCAAGCCAA
>JALSGI010000783.1 GCA_026982835.1 Planctomycetota bacterium
ATGCCTCGGGCCAGCGGCCAGTGGTCGCGGCGGATGTCCTCGTGCGAGTCCCAGTTGCGGCGCGGGTGGCCGTTGTCGGCCCCGGACCAAATCTGAATGAACCGCACCCCCCGCTCCAGCAGCCGCCGGGCGATCAGGCAGTTGAGGCCGAAGTAGCGGGTTTCCTGGCCTTCGTTCATAGGGCCGTCCCAGCGGGCGTTGGGGGCATCCACGCCGTAAAGCTCCAGGATGTGCTTGGGTTCCTGGGAGATGTCGAGCACCTCGGGGGCGGCCAGTTGCATCTTGGCCGCCAGCTCGTAGGAGCGGATGCGGGCCTCCAGCCGGGAATCCTCCTGGCGGCTGCGAAGATAGCGGCGATTGAGCCGCTCCAGGGCCGCAAGCGTGGCCCGATCCGCCTGCCGTGTGGCGAAGCTGCCCCGGGGTGGGAACAAATCGGTAATCGGCTCAGGAGCACTGGGGCGGATCATCGTCCCCTGGTGTTCGGCCGGCAGGAAGCCGGCTCCCCAGTTCTTCGGCCCGTTGGGGGCAAAGCCGCGCGGGTCGGGCAGCACCACGAACGTGGGCAGATTTTGGTTTTCGCTGCCCAGGGCGTAGCTGATCCACGCGCCCATCGAAGGGAAACCCGGCAACACAAAGCCTGTGCTCTGCAAGAACGTGGCCGGGCCGTGCACGTTGGACTTGGAAACCATGTTGTGGATGAACGCAATATGGTCCACCACCCGCCCCAGCGGGGCCACGCACTGGTTGAGCCACTTGCCCGACTGGCCGTATTGCTTCCACGGCCAGGGAGCGGCCATCGTGTGGCCCGGGGTGGACTGGAACAGTTCCACCTTTTCGCCCACGTCCCAGGGCTTGCCGTGATCGCGAATCAGCCGGGGCTTGTAGTCGAACAGGTCGCACTGGCTGGCCCCGCCGGACATAAAAAGCTGCACCACTCGCTTGGCCTTGGGCCGATGGTGCAGTCCGCGGGGAGCGTCCTTGGTCCCGGGGCCGGCCAGCAGCCCTTCTTCGGCTAGCATCGCGGCCAGGGCCACCCCGCCCAGGCCGCCCCCCAGTTGCCAGAGCAGCTCGCGCCGGGAAAGCGGCGCAGGGCCCGTGCCGGTGCATCGGGTAGTCATCGCTTGGGACTCCTCGGTTGGGGAAGTCGGCTTGTTTTGGGCAAGTTGTGTTTCTTTGTGTTATCGGTGAACCTCAGACTTCAGCGGCGCGCCCCGGCGGGCACTGGCGAGCCGCGTGCGTGAGCACGCGGAGCGAATCTGCCAATCGGCGTGCATTTTTCTCTTGTCTCCGGGAGCTTACGCTCCCGGCTTGCGGGTTTGGTGTGTTAGCGTTTGTTCTTGATCCGGAGCGGAAGCTCCGGCGAGCCGCGTGCGTGAGCACGCGGTTGCTACCGTTTGTGGCCGATGCTACGCTGGCCAACCGCCAGCCGGCGCCGGCGGCTCGCCGTTGCAAGAATCAAAGCAAGTCCACCAGGTACGTTGTCTTCCACAAAACACGCTTTTTCCTGCCCGGTGCGGAAGCACCGAGTCAAGCGGCCACATGCTAGCTGGCTAAACACGTACAAAGCTGGCGGCTCGCTGGTTGGCGTGTCTGTGTTTGGTTCTTGCCCGGTGCGGAAGCACCCAGTGGCCGACGGCCCTGCTGTCCTCCGCGGGCTTACGCCCGCGGCTCGCCATCCCTCCAAGCCCCCAAGCCTCCACGCCTCCGGAGCGGAAGCTCCGGCGCAGGCCGCCAGTCGCAAGCCGCAAGCCGTCAATCCACAAACACGAACTCGTTCAAGTTGAAAATCGCCCGGCATACGCTCTCCAGGCCGTGCTTGCGGCCCAAGGCAAGCAGCACCTCCAGCTCCTCCGGGTCCGGCTTGCGGCCCAGGGCCTCCTGGAAGGCCGCCTGCACTTGTTGCTCTAGCCCCGCGTGTTGCTGTCGCAGGCGCTTGGCCCAACGCTTGGCCATGGCCAGCATGAAGCGGTTGTTCAGCAGGCTCAGGGCTTGCAGGGGCGTGAGGGTTTCGTTTCGCCGGGCCACCACGGCCGAAGGGTCGGCGCAGTCTAGTACCTCCATGAACGGATCGGGCACCGAGCGAACGATGAACCGATACACGCTGCGGCGGTGCGTGGTGGGGTCGTCGGGATCGTATTCGTGGTACTTGTAATGGGGCGAGTGGTCGTCCTTGAAGCCGAAGTTGCGAAACCCCGGACCGCCCATCTTGCGATTGAGCGACCCGGACACGGCCAGCACCGCATCGCGCAGCGCCTCGGCTTCCAACCGGCGGCGATTGGCCCGCCACAGCCAGCGGTTCTGGGCGTCCAGCTGCTGCCCGCGACGGCCCCAGGGGCCCACCACGCCGCTGGTCTGCCGGTAGGTGGCACTTAGGAGGATCAGGCGATGCAGGGCCTTGAGCGACTGGCCGTGATTGCGGAACCACACGGCCAGCCAGTCCAGCAGTTCCGGGTGGGTGGGCCGGGAACCCATGCGGCCAAAATCGTTGGGCGTATCCACCAGCCCGCGCCCGAAGTGGTAGTGCCACACCCGGTTGACGATGCTCCGCCAGGTGAGGGGGTTTTCCGGGTGGGTGATCCAGCGGGCCAGGGCGGCCCGGCGCTGGCCTTCGTCGTTCGGATTCTCTAGCTCCAACTTCCCTGGCAACCAGGGGAAGCATTGCAGCGCCTGGGGCACCGCCGGGCGGATCGGCTGCCGCACATCGCCGCGGCGAAGCACGAACACCTGCCGCGGCCGCCCTCGGGTGGGAACGAAGTTGCCGATGGGAGAAAACTGCGTGGTGGCCGTAAACACCCGCTGCTGAGGCGGCAAGCTGCGCAAGGCCTGTTCCACCTGCTGGAGCTGCTCTTGCAATCGCCCCTGCCGCTTGAGCAACTTCGCATCCTGCGAGCGGGGGAGCCGGCGCAACTGCTGGTGCAACCGGGCCAGGCGGAGCAGTACGCCGGTGTCCCGAGTGCCCAGGTACAGCCCGTCCACCAGGTTGCTTTTGCGCCAGCGGACCGGGGCTTCGATCGAGTCCAGCGCCTGCACCGGGCGGCCCAGGGCCAGGTTGTTCCCCTGGGCGTCGAAGACCATCAGCTCGGCCAGGGCGAAGATGTAATCGTTGCGGCGCGGGGCAAGCCGTGTGGCCGTAATCCGCACATAACGGCCGCGGACGTTTTGCAGCACGGCCCCCTGGGGCACCATGCCGGGGTTGGGCTGGTCGGTCTGCGTGCAGTCCACCACCACGGTGGCGGAGCGGAAGTCCGCCTCGTCGCTCACCTCCACGCGGTAGCGGACCGGAAAGCCGAACCCAGCCCCGATCCCGTTGAACTCGTCGTGACAAGGCACCCAGACGATGGCCGCCAGCGAGGCGCTTTGGCCCAGGTCCACCTGCACCCACTTGGTCACGTCGGGGCGAGGCTCGATGTGGCTGTGATAGCCATATTCCGGCGGTTTTTTCATTCCCGAGGGCACCCGGCCTGCCTGGGCGATCTGCCGCTGCAACTTTTGGGCCTGGGGCGACTGGTTGCGGGCAAGCTGGTCCTGAAGCTCTTTCAGTTGGGCGGCAAGTCGGGCCTGTTGGTGCAAGAGGCGGCGTCGCTGCCGGGCCACCTGGGGGTCGGGATCGTAGAGCCGCTGGGCCCGATCCACGCCGGCAAACACCGCTTGCAGCCCGTAGTATTCGTCCTGGGAGACCGGGTCGAACTTGTGGTTGTGGCAGCGGGCGCACTGCACCGTGGTGCTCAGGAAGGTGTTGAACACGGTGACGACCATGTCGTCGCGGTCCAGGTTGCGCACGCGGCGTTTTTCCATGGTGCCGTTGCGCACTTCGATCTGGCCCACCCAGTCGAACGGCCCCGCGGCCAGAAAACCCACGCCCACCACCCCGTCCGGCTCCTCCGGCCAGAGCACATCCCCTGCGATCTGCTCCTGCACGAACCGCCAATAGGGCTTGTCCTGGTTGAAGGAGCGGATCACATAGTCCCGGTACGGCCAGGCGTGGGAGCGCACCTTGTCCTTGTCGAACCCGTGCGTGTCGCCGTAGTGGGCCACGTCGAGCCAGTGCCGCCCCCAACGCTCGCCGTAATGGGGCGAGGCCAGCAGACGCTCCACCAGCCGCTCGTAGGCGTCGGGTCGGGGATCGTTGACAAACCGCTGCACTTCTTCATAGCTGGGTGGCAGTCCCCACAGGTCGAAGTAAAGGCGGCGAATCAGCGTGCGGCGGTCCGCTTCCGGGGAGGGACGCAGGCCCTGTTGCAACAGTTTCCGCAGCACGAACGCATCGACGGGGTTGCGTACCCACAAGCGGAACTCCTCCGGCACCGGGGGCACGGCCACCTTTGGCAACCGCCGATAGGCCCACCAATCCGCATCCGGCACGTAACGGTCTTCCAGCACCAGCCCCCGGGGCCAGCGGCCCCCCTGCTTGATCCACTGCCGCAGCAGCTGGACCTGCTGGGCGTTGAGCTTGGGACCTTGCTTGGGCATGGCTGGCTCAGGGGGGGCGATCACTTCCAGCAGGTAGCTTTCTTCCGGCTTGCCGGGCACCACCAGCCCCAACTCCGACTCCAACACAGCCTGCCGGGTGTCCAGCGCCACCTCCCCCTTGGCCCCCTGCTGGCTGTGGCACCGCACGCAGTAGCGTTCCAGCACCGGGGCCACGTCGCGGGCAAAGTCAACCCGCGGCTGCGGCTCGGCCAGGGCAAGCTGCGGCCCCCCGGCGGCAAACAGCGCGGCCAGCAGCACGGCTGGCAGAACAACCAGGCGGGAAGGAGCTACCGCGGGCATCATTTGCGCACCTTGGGGCATCAGGAAGCAGGGGGTTTGTCGGCCAGTTTCTCCAGGTCCTCGGCGGCATCGTCCAGGTGGGCCTGCATGGCCTGAACGACCGCTTCCGGCTGGCCTGTGGCCAGGGCCTTCAAGATGGCCCGGTGGCCGCGGACAGCCCGGGCGTTGAGCCCCCGGCCGATGGTGGTCTTGCGCGACTCGTACATCAGCTCGGCCAGGGCGTCCATCAGGAAAACAAACAGCGGGTTGCCGGTCGCTTCAGCCAGAATGCGGTGAAAGGCCAGGTCGGCCTGGATTTGCCCTTCTACATCCTGAGCCTGCTCCTGCTGCTTGACGGCCACATGGAGCCGCAGCAGGGTTTCTTCGTCCATGTTACAGGCAGCCAGTCGGGCGATCTCCACTTCCAGCACTTGCCGCACCTGCATCAGGTGGAACAGGGTGGCCCCGCTGCGGCGAAGCAGAATCTGCAAGCTCTCGGCCACCGCCTGGCTGTTCAAGGGGGCCAGCTGCGGGCGGCGGCCGCGGCCGATCGTAAGCAGCCGCTGGGATTCCAACTGCCGCATCGCCTCGCGGATCACACTGCGGGAAACCCCGTAACGCTGGCACAGCTCCCCCTGGGGAGGCAGCTCCCCGGTGGCGTCGTACCGGCCCGAGAGAATCTCCTCCCGCAAGGCGTGCACTACCTGCTCCACCAACGGGGTGGCTCCATCTCCACGCTGAACCACGGCAAGTTCGCTCTGGATGGGATGCATGGACATCTGGAACCGGCAAAAGCTCCAATCTCACGAGGCGACGGCTTGCCCTTGCTAGGGGGCCGCCTTGGTGTATTACAACAAGCGACAAGTTGTATGATAACAAGCAGCCTCTCCCTGTCAATGTTTTCTTTCGGTACGGTGAGGGTAAACGTGTTGTCTTGGAGAAACACGTGTTGCCCGGAAGGAAACCAAGTGATGAAACCGGGCAACAGGGGCGGGACTGGGGGGGGTAAGGCGCCGGGAAAGGGTGCAGCTTGTAAGTTATTTTGAAGTAACAGGTTACGCACAACCTTCCCGATCCCCCCTGGCGGGCTGGCATTGGGCTTGCATCCTCCTGGCCAGCGAACTGGTTCGGTGGCCTCTTTGTGGGGAGGATGTCCATGCCCAAGCTGCGAAGCTTTCCTGCCCGTCAGCACCGTGTCGGCCAAGTGATGCGGGGCTTTTCCTTTCCGCTTGCCTGGCCCACCCGGGCCGACGCCCCCGCTCCGAGCCACTCCCGGCCCCACGCCTCGCGGCGGCTGGTGCAAGAGGAGCTCCGCACCCGGATCCTGGCCGGGCAGCGGGTGGTGCAACCTGCGGGTAACTCGTCCTGGGGCTACCGGGTGTTTAAGCGCACGCTGGACCTGCTGGGAGCGGCCACGTTGCTGGTGTTGCTTGCGCCCGTGCTGCTCGTCACCTACGTGGTGCTGTGGTTCACCACTCGGGGCAAGCCCCTGTTTGTGCAGGAGCGGGTGGGGCACTGCGGGCGGTTGTTCCGCATGTACAAGTTCCGCACCATGATCGACAACGCCGAGCAGGTGCAGCAGCAGGTAGAGAACGAAATGGACGGCCCGGTGTTCAAAAACCGCCACGATCCCCGGGTGACCCGGGTGGGCCGCATCCTGCGCAAGCTGAGCATCGACGAGTTGCCGCAGCTGTTCAACGTGCTGCGGGGCGATATGTCGCTGGTGGGCCCGCGGCCGCCGGTGCTCAAGGAAGTCGTAAAATACGAGCCCTGGCAGCTGAAGCGGCTGAGCGTCAAACCGGGGCTGACCTGCATCTGGCAAGTCAGCGGCCGCAACGAGATCGGCTTTGCCCAGTGGGTGCGGATGGACCTGGAATACATCCGCAACCAGAGCTGGTGGCTGGACCTGTCGCTGCTGCTGAAGACCCCCTGGGCGGTGTTAACGGGCCGGGGAGCGTATTAGGTGGATTCGGGCAGGCTGCAAGTGAGGCTCAGGCGGCCCGGCGAACCGGCGCCGGGGGCAGCAGCGAGATGGTCCGCAGCATGCGGCCCTGCTGGTCGTAGAACTGGACCAGTTCCACCTCCCGCAGCCAGGTGGCCCAGTAACGCGGCGTGCGGTAGCTGCGAGCATAGCAACGCCCTTGCTGAAACAGCAGGTGTTCCTGCAGGGCAGCCAGTTCCTCGGGCGTGGCCCCCAGCTGGGCCAGCACGCGGCGGACCAGTTGGCGGACCTGCTCGGCGGTGGGCAAGGAGGCCATGGGTTGGCTCCGCATGGGCAAGGAGCTGTGCCGGGACACAGCTTGTCCCTCCCCCAAGAGGGACTTGGCTACCTCTTCCCATCGGCACGAAGCGCCGGGAATCTTGGCCTGAAGTTATGGGAAAAAGCCCCACCTCCTGGGGGCACCCCTTCCTGAGGGCCGCACCCGGGGCGATTGCTCCGCAGCCAATCAGCCGCTATGGTGAAATATTGGCCGGAGGGGAAAGCATCTCTGGCAAGGAGAGGAGCCACGGTCCGCCGCGGGAGTGTCGGAGATCGGATCCGCCATGCAAGTGAAGCTGATCGTCGTGGGTGGAAAGGTGGATCGGACGGAGGTCCGACTGCGGCTGCCGGCCGTGCTGGGGCGCAGTCGCGGGGCGGACCTGACGCTAGGCCATCCCAGCATCAGCCGCCGCCATTGCCGCCTGTGCGAGAGGAACGGGATGGTGGTGGTGGAGGACCTGCAATCGACCAACGGCACCTTCGTGGAGGACCGGCGGGTGGAGCAGGCCCCTTTGGAACCGGGAGCCCGCCTCCGCGTTGGACCGCTGACCTTCGTGGTGGTGTACGACCGCCCCCGAAGCGAACCCCCGGTGCCCATCGAACAGGAATCCGCTGTAGCTGGGGCCGAGCCGCAAGCCGAGGAGGAAAGCATTCTGCTGGCTTCCGAACCCCCGATTGCTCCTGCCGACCCGGCGGGTATCACTCCCTCCGAGCCGTTCCCCCCGGAGCTTCCGGCGGCCGAAGAACAACCGATGGCTCCCATGCCGCCGGGGCTTGGCGTTTCGGCTGCCGGGGAGGCCTCCTCGGGGGTGCCGGTACCGCCCGGGGAACCGCAGGGAGTGCCCCCCGATCCGCTGCAGGAAGCCCTGGAGGAAGAAAACGAAGAGGACGAACAGCTGCGGCGTTTTCTGGAAGGGTTGCAGTAGGGGCGGCCCGTGGCACCCGGTTTGCGAAAGGACTTCCCCATGGGGCAAGCGGCTCCAGGCCAGCGATCCTTGTTCGATACCCCCGGAAGGCAGTCCGTGGAAGAAAAAGCCGAAGCAGAAAAACCCGTCATCTGGACCGTCTCCCGACTCACCCGGCGAATCAAGCGAACCCTGGAAGAGGCATTCCCGGACGTATGGGTCAGCGGGGAGGTTTCCAACCTTCGGCGTTCCCAGACCGGGCACGTGTACTTTACGCTCAAGGACGCTGAGGCCCAACTCGGCGCCGTTCTCTGGAGCAGCGCCGCGCGGCAGTTGCAATTCGACCTGGTGGATGGGCTGGAGGTGATCTGCCGCGGGGCGGTGGAGGTCTATCCTCCGCGGGGGCGCTACCAGTTGATTGTTCGTCAGATGCAACCGAAGGGGCTGGGAGCATTGGAGTTGGCCTTCCGCCAGCTATACCAGCGTTTGCAGCGGCAAGGCTTGTTCGATTCCAGGCACAAAAAGCCCCTGCCCCGCTTCCCGCGGTTCGTGGCCGTGGTGACCAGTCCCACCGGGGCGGCGGTGCACGACGTGCTGCGCACGCTCCGCCGGCGGTGGCCGCTGGTGCGGGTGCTGGTGGTGCCCGCGGCGGTGCAGGGGGAAGAGGCCCCGGGCCAGATCGCCCAGGCCGTGGAGCTGGTCAACCGCCTTCGGCCCCGGCCGGACGTGATGATCGTCGGCCGCGGCGGAGGATCGCTGGAGGATCTGTGGGCGTTCAACACCGAGGAGGTGGTGCGGGCGATTTTCCGCTCGCAGGTGCCGGTGGTTTCGGCCGTGGGGCATGAGGTGGACACCACGCTCTCCGACCTGGTGGCCGACAAGCGGGCGCTGACGCCCACCGACGCCGGGCAGGAAGTGGTGCCGCACCAGCGGGAGATACAAGCCCACTTGGAACACCTGGCCGCACGTATGCGGCGGCACTTGCAGCAGCAGGTGGGCCGCGCCCGCCAACGCCTCCAGGCCATCGTCCGCAGCCGGGTGATCCGCCGCCCGCAGGCCCTGCTGGACGATTCCTTGCTCCGCGTGGAAGAACTTTCCCAACGGCTGAATCGAGCCATGCAGGGGCGGCTCCAGCAGGGGCAAAACCGGCTGGGCCACGCCGCCGGCAAGCTGGAATCTCTCAGCCCGGTGGCCGTGCTGGCCCGCGGCTACAGCGTTACCCTCCAGGTCGAAGGCCACCAGGTGCTTCGCCGCCACGACCAGGTGGCCCCGGGAGATCGCATCCTCACCCAACTGGCCCAGGGCACGCTGCTCAGCCGCGTGGAAAGCACCTCGGCCGAAAATCTCCTGGTGCCGGAAGCACCGGACCGCAAACGCCCCTAGCAGAGGCCGGCTCGGCCGCCAAAAAGCCAAGGGGCTCCCGGCCCCCCCGGGCCGGAAGCCCCCCGCGTGTTCTTCGGCGCAGGCCACGGCTCACTGAGCAAGGTCAATAGCGCCAGATCCAGTCCACGGTCAGCCGGTTTTCCAGCAGGTCGCGGCGGTCGGTCAAGGGGACTTCCCAGGCCACGCCGATCTCCATGCCCGCGTGCGGCTTCAGCTTGATGCCGATGGCCCCGGTAACGATGTCGTTGCCGGCCACGCCGACCGAACCGAGGTTGATCAGGTCCACTCCTTCCACGCCGGCCAGGGCCGTCTGCTGCCCGGCGCCCATCCAGTGGTACCAGTTGAACTCCGTCAGCACGTAGAGCATGTCGCTGAGCTGGTAGGAAAAGTGGTTGGACCAGTACCACACGCGGCTCTCGTCGGCCGGGTCCGAAGGAAGCCGAA
>JALSGI010000784.1 GCA_026982835.1 Planctomycetota bacterium
AAGTTGGCCAGGGTGCGGTTTTTGACTTTTCCGCCTTCGCGGTAGCTTTCGCGAAGCAGGTAGGCTGGCCGGGAGTTTCGGTTGGGTATTTTGGCGATGTACATGCCGACATTGTATCGGATTATGGACGCCTATCAAGGGGTAACCTACATAAAATACATGACTACATTTTGCGGTTTCTTTTGCAGGAACTTTTGTGTTTGTGGGCAGATGCGTCAAATCGGCCGGGGGAAGTTGGGTTTAGAGCCGCGGGCTCGCCAAAGCCAGAAAAAACGCCGACTCACACACCAAACGGCGAGCCGCGGGCGTAAGCCCGCGGAGGAGCGTGCGCACGTCCGTGCGGGGAGGGGCGGTATCGGCTTGCGCTATGCGGCTTGCGCCGTGCGGCCTGCGTTGGAGTTTCCGCACCAGGGCAAGAACCGGTGCCCCTGTTCGGGAAAACCGCGTACTGCGTACGCGGTTTGCCGTGGAGGCTGCTTCGGCCGCTCAGCGTGTGTTTGTGCGGCGGCCCAGCCCGTACACCATCAGCCCCAACAAAACCGTCCCTCCCAACAGCCCCCACCAGGGAGAGATTCCCCAGCCGGCAGGCAACGTGCCCAGTAGCACCGACACCCCGGCCACCACCACGGCGTAGGGGAGCTGGGTCCAGACGTGTTCCATGTGCGGGCAGCCGCTGGCCAGGGAGGCGAGCACCGTGGTATCGGAGATCGGGGAGCAGTGGTCCCCGAAAATCGACCCGGCCAGCACGCCCGCCATCGCGCCCAGGAAGATGGGATCATGCGGCCAGACGGCCTCGCCGCCTGCGCCGAGCATGGCATGGGCCGTTTGGATCACCAGGGGCATCAAGATGCCCATGGTGCCCCAACTGGTGCCCGTGGCAAACGACACGGCCGCCGCCAGCAGGAACACCACGGTGGGGAGCCACCTGGGGTCCAGGTGGGCCTGGAGCAGCCCGGCCAGGTAGCCGCCGGTGTCCAGCGCCTCGGCCCCGGTGGCGCGCCGCAGGGCCGAAGCCAGCCAGAGGATAACCAGGGCCGGGGCCACCTGGAGCACGCCTTGCACCGAGGCCCAATAACACTCCCGCGGCGAAAGCATGCGCTGGCAGCGCAAAAGCACCCAGGCGCAGAGCATCCCGGCCAGCGAGGCATACACCAGCGCCACGTAGGCATCGCCGTGGCGAATCCACTGCCAGAGCGATCCGCCGGGACGCTGCTGCTGGAGCAAAGCGTGGTGGCCGGTCCAGGCCAGCAACAGCAGCGTTACCCCCAGCACCACCAGTACCGGCAGCACGGCGTTCTGCCAGCGAGGAGGGGGCTTGCGGGCAAAGAGGCCGTGCCAGGGGGCGGCGGTGTCGGCAGGTTCCTCGGGGGCAGA
>JALSGI010000785.1 GCA_026982835.1 Planctomycetota bacterium
GGAGAAAATGAGCGTTTTTTCTTGCAAGTCGCCACTGGTGCTTCCGCACCGGGCAGGAAAAAGCGTGTTTTGTGGAAAACAACGTACCTGGTGGACTTGCTTTGATTCTTGCAACGGCGAGCCGCCGGCGTAAGCCGGCGGCTGGCCAGCGTAGCATCGGCCACAAACGGTAGCAACCGCGTGCTCACGCACGCGGCTCGCCGGATAAAAATCAACTCTTTTGCTCTGGGGGCGCTTCGTCTTGTGCTGGCACGCTAACAGCCCGTTGAAAAAGTCCACCTGAAATGAAACGAGTTATGGCATTCCTCGCGTCTGCTGAAAAAAAGCGGCTCGGCAGGAGCCTCGCCCTCCCCAACTTGCGTTTTTCAACGGGCCGCTAAACACGTACCTTTCACCGGGAAGCGACCCGGGCCTGGGAACCTCCCGTCTTGGGGGGCGAGGAGCGGGCGTGGTTGGCCGGTGTGCCGCGGAAGAAGTTGGCGTGCAGGCTTTCCCAGTCGATGACCAGCCGCCCGCCGGTCTGTTCGTGCTGTTTGGCCCAGTCCATCAACAGGTCCAGGCAGGCGTGGTCGATATAGGTGAGGTGCTCGAAATCCACGTGCAGTTCCACGTCCGGCGGGACCTCTTCCAGGGCGGAGGCCAGCTTGGGCAAGCGGATGAACGTGGCGGCTCCTTCCAGGAAGAGTCGAGCGGTGCGTTTTTCGGGGTCCACCTCCAGCCGGGCCTCCAGGTGGGAGAAGGTATAGAGCAGCTTCAGGGCCGAGGCCACTAGCCCGGCAATGATCCCGGTAAGCAGGTCCACTGCCACGATGGTGGCCACCGTGATGGCATAGATGCCCACTTCGCTTTTTCCGTATTCCCAAAGCCGCTTGACCGCCGCCGGGTTCATCAGCTTGTAGCCGGTGTAAACCAGAATGGCGGCCAGGCTGGAGCGCGGGATGTAGTTGAGCAGGTGGGGGAACAGGGCCACAAAAGCCAGCAGCCACACGCCGTGCAAAATGGCCGAAAGGGGGGTTTTGGCCCCCGCGTGCACGTTGGCCGAGCTGCGCACAATGACGGCGGTCATGGGCAGTGCCCCCAGCAGGCCGCAGGTCATGTTCCCCACCCCCTGGGCGACCAGTTCGCGGTCGTAGTTGGTTCTCGGGCCGGTGTGCATGCGGTCCACGGCCGTGGCGCAAAGCAGGGTTTCCGCGCTGGCTACGGCGGCAAGCATCACGGCCGTCAGCCACACGTGGGGATCCTGGAGCAGTGCCCACCAGCGGGGGCCGGGGAGCGTGAAGCTATCGGCCAGATTCTCCGGCACATTGACGTTGATCACCTCCAAACGCATCACGGTGGCGAAGATCGTGGCCACCACCACGGCCACCAGCGGGG
>JALSGI010000786.1 GCA_026982835.1 Planctomycetota bacterium
TCTTGCAGACGATGCTTCCGCACCAGTGCGAGAAAAAGCGTTTCTTCTTGCAATCGGCGAGCTGCGGGTCGTCAGCCGGCAGTTGGCGAGCCGCCAGCTTTGTACGTGTTTAGCCAGCTAGCAGCCGGAGGACCGACGCCGCAGGCGTCGCACTCTTATAGCCGGGGGTCGTCAGACCCCCGGAAGGCAGCATTTTTCCTTGTCCTTTAGCATCCCGAAGGGATGCCAGAGGGCAAAACGGTCCTTGTTTCTGGCACCCCTGCCGGGGTGCGGGGTGGGGTAATGGCCGTCGCTTTCCGGTGGTCTCCGCTTCGTCGAGTGCCGGCTACCAGACTGGCAAGCCTTCGGCTTGCTTTTGCTCTGGAAACACTCCATCTTGTGCTGGCACGCTAAACACGTACCCAGCTTCAGCTGGCGGAGGAGAATAACCAAAAAAGCGCTTATTTGGCTCTCCCCCGGCTAAAGCCGGGGGCTCGCCAAAGCAAAAAAAACGCCGACTCACACACCAACCGGCGAGCCGCCGACTTTCACTTTAGTCGGCGGAGCTTAAAGCGACTTCAACACCAAGAGCAGAGACTGATTCTCCGCATCACGGCGAGCCGGAAGCACGAGCTCCCGGGGCGGCAGGGCCGCCAGCCACTGGGAGCTTCCGCTCCGGTGCAAGAAAACAGATCACAGCCAGCCGGGAGCACGAGCTCCCGGAGACGACAAGAAAGCGGCACATAATTGCCGTGCTCTCCGTGGGCTTGCGCCCACGGCTCGCGGTTGCAAGAACAATCGCCGCCGCGGTGAAACCGCATACTCGGCGATGCGGCCGGCCGGGGCAAGCATCGGCGTTTGCTCTTGCACCCGTCTCGCTGCGGTGGGCGAGGGGGACCGTTGCCTGCGGCGCGGAAAATGCTTACCATGCTTCCACGCCTGCGGTGCCGCTTCTTTCTCTTTCCCGCTGCTTGAGCACGGATGAACGAGCCTCGATTCCCCGGCCATTTCGTCCATCGCTTCGACGCCGCCTTGGCCCTGGCCCAGGCCGAGGACGCCGACGCGGTCCTGGTGTTCCTGGAAACCGAGGAACCGATCGACCCGGTCCGCGTGGCCCGGCGAGCCGGAGAGCAGCCGCTGATTCTGGTCACCCCCACCGAGGAAACCTACCAGAAGGCCCGCCAGGCCAAACTGCCGGCGGTGCGCCTGGATCACGAGGTGGAAGGAGTGTATGAGCGCGTTTCCCGCGCGCTGCTGGAGGCGGTGGCCGGCGGGTATTTGCGTCCCGGGGCCAAGGTGGTGACTCTTTACAGCGGCTTTGAGATGGGGCTGGTGGATACGATCAGCGTGGTGCTGATGCGGGAACACCTGGCCCGGTTCACCGTGCGCGAACTGCGCAAGCTGGAAACCAGCGTGCCGCTGGACACGCTGCAAGCGGTGGTTTCGCTAGCCGTGGAGATCGCCCGCGAAGGCCGCGAAGGGCACCCGGTGGGCACGCTGTTCGTGGTGGGCGACCACCGCAAGGTGCTACAGTACACCAGCCCTGCTGGGTTCGACCCGGTACGCGGCTACAACAAAAAAGAGCGCAATCTCAAGCTGAACAAGGTCCGCGAGGCGATCAAGGAGATCGCCATGCTGGACGGGGCTTTTATCGTGGCCGCCGACGGCACGGTAGTGGCCTCCTGCCGGTTGATCGTCGCGCCCACGGCCGACTTGACACTTTCCAAGGGGCTGGGCGCCCGGCACTGGGCCGCTGCGGCCATCACTCACGTGACCAAGGCCGTGGCCGTGACCGTGAGCGAATCCGGCGGCACGGTCCGCATCTTTCAGCACGGGGAAGTGGTGCTGCGGATCGAACCGTACAAGCGCCCCGTGGTCTGGCGGCAGTTCGAGTACGAAGCCCCCGAGTCGGACAAAAGCTGAACCGCCACGCCGCAGGGCTATTCCGCGGCCGTGCCCGCGGCCTCCGCTTCTTCCTCTCCGGTGGGTTCGCGGGTCACCAGCACGATCCCCGCAGCCACCGCCCCTGCCCCCCAAAGCAGCCACCCGGAAAGAGCATCCCCGCGAAACAGCCAGCCGAAGCCCACGCCGAACAGCGGCTGGGCAAACCCGAACACCGACAACTGGCTGGCCCGGTGCCGCTGCAACAGCCAGCTCCAGGCGGCAAAACAAAAGCCCGAGATCACCACTCCGGCATAGAACAACCCGGCCAGGGCCGCAGGCGCAGGGCGTATGTCCGACCACGGCTCCAACAGCAGCGAAGTGAGCAACAGCCCCGCAGCGGCCAGCAGATTGCTCCACAGCACCAGCCGGGCCGGATGCACCGCATGCAGCACGGCTTTGTTATAGACAATCTTCACCGTCAGCAGCCACGCGCTGGCCAGCACCACTGCGTCGCCGGCGAGCGTGGCCGGGTCGAGCTGCTCCGGGGAAACTGCTTCGGCCGGAGCACTGCCCATCACCAGCACCACCCCGGCCGTGGCGGCCAGCACGCCCAGGACCTTGCGCAGCGAGAGCCGGTCGCCGGGCAGGCACAGGTGGGCCAGCAGCGGAATCCACAACGGATTGGTGCCGATCAGCACCGAGGTGTGGCTGCTGGAGGTGAGGCCCACCCCCCAGTGGAACAAGGCGATTTGCAACCAGACGATTGCTCCGGTCCAGAGGATCGGGCGCCATTCGTGCCGGGGCACGCGCAAGGGCACGCCCCGGGAAAGAAACCACAGGGCGATCACCGCCCCACCCAGAAAAAATCGCAGCGCCCCGGTCAAAAGCGGCGGGAACCCGTCCTGGGCAAAACTGGAACCCACGGCCACCCCGCCCCAAAGCGCCGCACACAGCAGGGCCAGCAGCGCAGCGGGCCAGGACAGGGGGCGCAGATGCCTGCGGGCGTCGAACGGGGTCGGGGGATGGTTCATCGCCGGGAGGGAGGTAACCGGGGGGTGCGTTTCCTGGGCCGGGACAAGTTTTACTCCGAGGAATCCTTATCTTGATCGATCGGCCGCGAGGCGTCGATCCCCAGGGCCGCAAGCCCGGCCAGCAAAAAGGCAAGCGAACAGGTGACAAACCCGGCATTCCAGTGCAGCGTTCCCCCTGAAGCGGGGCTGCCGAGGAAGGGAAAGCCGTGATGCAGGATCCACACGAACAGCGGAGGCAGCACCGCCGCGCCGAGATTGCCCCACATGTTCCCCCAGCCCAGCACCGAGGCCACGTACCGGCCGCCCACGTCCTGGTTGAACGCCCAGACGGAAGCCGTACCCGCATCGGTGCACACAGCCACGGCGGCGAAGGCGGCCGTGGCGGTCCAGATGTTCGGCTCCAGCAACAGCACCAGATAGGCCAGCGCGGCCAGCAAGCGTGCCCCGGCCACGGCCAGACTCCGGCCCCAACGAAGCCCCAGGTGCCGCACCAGAAAGTCCGTCAGCGGCCCGCCCAGCAGCATCCCCGCCCACCCGGCAGCCAGCGGCACGGAGGCCATCCAGCCGCGCTGATGGGCCGGCAGATGGTACACCTCCAGCAAGTAACGCGGCAGCCAGGTGACCAAGAACACCCAGCCCACGTTGGTGAAAAACTGCCCGGCACACACGCACCACAGCGCCCGGCTACTCAGCACTGCTCGCCAGGGAAAACCAGAGGCTGGGCCGGCAGGAACCCTCACCTGCTGGGGCCGTCCGGCGGCGATCAGTTCTCGTTCCGCCGGGTTGCAGCGGGAATCCACCTGGGGACTGTCGCGCAGCAGCCACCACATCCCCCCGGCCAGCAGCACTCCCACCAGGGCAAACACGCCCATCGTGGGACGCCACCCCCGCACGTACAGCTTGTGCACCTGGTCCGGGTACAGCTTCTCCAGCACCAGGCGCCCCAGCCGCTGCCAGGCCGCGCTGGAAAGCCCTCGGGGGTTGTTCCGGGCTTGCCGCACCAGCAGCTGGCCCTGGCGGTCCAGCTTCAACTCGGGAGCTCGTCGCAGCGCCTCCAGCGACCACCCGGGCTGGGCAAGCAAGCGGTTGAGCACTTCCGCCAGCCGTTTTTGGGGACGGGCGGCCTGGCCTGCGGCGATTCGCTTCAGCCGGGCCAGCTCCTCAGGGGAAAAAAGCGCGGCGATCCACTGCGAGGCGCTTCGCGTCGCTTCCAGTTTTTCCGGCAGCGGGGCGCCGGGGTCTTCGGCCAACTGGGTCCACAGGCAAGCCAGTTGCCGGGGCCGCGGCAGCTCGTGCGGCTCCAGCGCCGAAGGCCGGCCAAGCGGCACAAAGGCCACGATCAGGTAGGCGGTGACTACCGGGGCCAAAAACCCCCCGACCCGACCGCCCAGGGCCACCAGGCTGCTGGCCTTGCCCCGGTGGGCAAAGGGGATCCAGCGGCTGATCAGCTGAGCACAGGTGGGATAGGCTCCGGCCTGGGCCATGCCGAAGGCCAGCCGCACTCCCAGCAGGCTGGCAAACCCCACGGCCAGCCCGGTCAGCCCCGTAAAAACCGACCACAGCAGCACGTACAGGGCCAACATCCGCCGGGGTCCGAAGCGGTCACTCAGCCAGCCGGAAGGGACTTGCAGCAGCGCGTAGCTCCAGAAAAACGCGCTGAGCATCCAGCCCACCTGGGCATCCGAAAGCCCCAGGTCCTCGCGGATGTAGGTTTCGGCAAACGAGATGCAGAAGCGGTCCAGGTACAGCAGCACCGCGCTGGCCGTGGCCGCCCCCAGCACCAGGTAGCGGATGCGCGTCGGTTGCGGCAACGTGGCCCGGCTCATGGAACATCCATCCGGCGGCATGGCTTGCGAGGCGAGGCATCGAGGGCGGGACGCCCACTGTAGCAGAACCGGGCGGACAAGGCAAAAAAAATCCCCGGCCAAGGATGGCCGGGGAAAGTTGCCTTGGAGGAAAAGACGTCCTTACTTGTTCACCACGGTTTGCCGGACTTGACCGCCCACCGAAGTGTTGCTCTTGGCCGTGCAGGAGCGTCCCTTGGAGGTCATCAAGTGGGCGTAGGTGATGTAGTCGATTCCCTCATTCAGTTCCTGCACATGTCCGTCGCAGTAGGCCACGTTGACGCTCCCCGGGTGGTAACTGGAGGGCCGGGCATAGCGAATTGCAATGGTACCACTAATCTCATTGATCGGTTCCACTCCGGCGTTGTTTTCCTGGTTGACCGAAAGGACCGACTGGCCGCCAATGAAGCTGCCAAACTCGCTCGGCTCCACGTCCCACCAGACCATCCCGATGTAACGCTCATCGGCGTCGGTCCAGTAGCGGGCTTGGATATTCTCCGAGATCATGATGGTGTGCTCCAGACCGTCGTAGATGCGGTCAGAGGTCATGATTTGGGGATTGTTCGGATTCCCATTCCACAAAAACACCCCGTCGGCAGGGTTCTGTCCCGAAGGGCCTCCCAACCATCCAGGAGCCGTCCCGGTATTATAAACAAACGCCGTATGCCGGGCCCGGTTAACCCTGTCGGTGGGACAGACCAGAATGTCGAGGAAAAGTCCCTGAAGGCCGGGGAAGAAACTCCCGAGCGACGTTCCGGGGATGTCTCCCGGAATGGTGGCGAACTTGTCAGCCAGGTCGCGCCGGTCCAAGTACGGCAGCAACAGAACCATCAACGGCCGGCGATACAAGTTCTGATTCTGATGCCGGAACAGGTCCAAGTAGCCCGGGTATCGGTTCTTGGCGTTCTCATAGGTGATCACCGCCATGGCCACTTGTCGCATGTTGCTCTTGCAGACCGTGTTGCGGCCGCGTTCCCGGGCCGACTGCACCGCCGGAAGCACCAACCCCACCAGCATGCCGATGATGGCAATCACCACCAGCAACTCCACCAGGGTAAACCCACGACGAGACACACTCAGGGACGGAAGATGTGCGTACTTCATGACCAAGCGACTCCTACAACGATGATGTCTGTCCCCTCTGAGGACATGGGACAGCCCGCAGGCTGCCGGCCCAAGTACTAGTATCCCAAAGCCGCCCGCAGAAATCCAGGCGTTGTGGGAAAAAATTCAGATTCTCTCCACCTTTCCGCAGCAAGCACCATTCCTCCTATTCCGCGCATTTCACGCACCGACTGGCGTAGGGGATGACCCTGAGTCGGCCCTTGGGGATCTTCCCCCCGCACTCGTCGCACACCCCGTAGCTCCCCTCCTCGATCTTCTCCAGCGCCCGCTCGATCGCATCCAGCGTGGATTCTTCGTTCTGCAACAGGGTGAAGGCGAACTCCTGTTCGTAGTTGTCCGAACCGATGTCGGCCATGTGGATCGGCATGGCGGTCCCGCCGGCGGTTTCCTCGCCGTGGCGGTTCATCGCCGATTCGGCCAGGTAGTTGTAATCTCCCAGCAAGCGAGCTCGCAGCTGCAGCAGCTGCTCCTTGAACGCCTTGATATCCGCTTTTTTCATGAGTGCCGTTCCTGAAAAGGTCAAGGCAGCACTCCCGCAAGGGAAGCAACCTGTTTATTCTATCCGCCGGGGAAACGATAGTCAAAAACACCCCCGCCGCGCCGGAGAGCCCCCCGCCAGCAGCAGCAACGCCGGCAGCAACACCAGATTGCCCAGCAACCCCCCGCCCAGGGCCAGAGCCGTCAGCAAGCCGAAGTAAATCAGCGGCACAAACTCGCTGCTGGCCAGCACCAAAAAGCCCACCATCATGGCCACCGTGGCCAGCACGGCGGCCGTGCCCACCTGCCTCTGCACCCGCGGCAGGGCTTCTTCTCGGGACAGTCCCTCCCGGCGCAGGCGGCGATAGGCCGAAAGGTAGTGGATCGAAGCGTCGATCCCCAGCCCCAGGCTCACCGCGGCGATCATCACCGCTCCCATGTTCAGCTTCCCTTCCACCCCCGGCAGCAGGTCCAGGTAGCCCAGCGTGCCGCTGGCCACCAGCACCGGTAGCAGGTTAGGCACCAGCGACACCGCCGCCAGCAGCCAGGAACCCAGGGCCACGCGCATCATCACCGCCACGGCCACCAGGGCCACCAGCAACGTGCGCCACTGCTGCTGCACCAGGGACTGAATCAAATGGGCCAGCAGCACGTAGTAGCCGGTTACCACGGCGCCGGTTTCTTCGCCCCGGGGCGGGAACTCCTCGCGGCAGATTTGCCGCACCGTGGCGATGAGCTTGCGCTTCGCCTCGGCTGGCTGCTGTTCGTGGGAGCGGAGCATCACGCGGGTGTAGTGCCGCCCGGGCCGCTGGGGATCGGCCACCCAGAACACCCGGTCCACCAGCGGCATCTGGCTGCGAAGCAACCGCCACTTCAGGGCCGTGGTGCGCTGCGGCGCAAGAAAGGGCAAGCTGGGCGCCGCAACGGCTTGGAGCAGATCGGCCACCGAGAGCACCTTGGTCAGCCCCGGCCGGGGACCTGCGGCGGTGCGAACCGTGGCCGCCTCGCGGCGCAGTCGCCGGCAGAGCCGATCCAGCCGCTTGAGAAACTCCGGCGTGGGCTCCGCCGGGGCCGGAAGCACCACGTCCCACACCCCTGCTCCGCCCAGGCGGGTTTCCACTTGCTGGTAGGCCTGGGCCAGAGGGCTACTGGAGCGGAAGTTGCGGATGAAGTTCGTTTCCACTTCCACCCAGAGGTTGCCTGCCCCAAACACCACGGCCAGCAGCACCAGCACCAGGGCCACCAGTCGCGGGCGGCGTTGCACCATCTGAAGTGCGCGCACCAGTCCCCGATGCAGCTTGCGCCGCCGGGGCCGTCCCAGGGGAAGCACATCCGGCACCGCCGTACTCAAGCCCGGCAGCAGCAGCCCCATCCCCACCAGCAGCCACAGCGAGCCGACGGCCATCATCACTCCGTAGTCCCGCACGGCCTCCACCGGAGCAATGGCCAGGGAGCCAAAACCCGCGGCGTCGGTCAGGCAAGTCCAGGCCACGGGCCAGGCCAGCACCAGCCCACAGCGGCGAAGCGCCTCGGCCCGGGCCACTTCGTGACGCACCTGTTCCTCGAAGTGCACGGCCACGTGCACCACGGCAGCCATTCCCGTGGCCGAGAGCGTAGCCACCAGCATCGAGCTGACCATGCTCAACTTCAGCCCCAGCAGCACCAGCGTGGCCTGGGTGAGCAGCACGGCCCAGGCCACCACCGCCACCGGCACCACCACCCACCGCAAGCGGCGGAAACCCAACGCACAGACCAGAAGCACCAGCGCCGTCACCCAACGGCCCAACCGGCGGCCGTCCTGCTCCACGAGCCGAAATCCCCGGTGGACCATCACCGGCTCGCCCACCAACATCCCTCCCGGCACGTGGCGACGAAGCACCTGCTCCAGTTGGTCCAGGGTGCGGGTCTGCTCTTCGGAGGCCAGATCGCCCTGTAGCAGGCACACCACGGCCGTGGTTTGCTGGTCCTCGCCCAGGGCATAGCCGGTGAGCAATCGGCGGAGGCGATCCGCCAGAGGATTATCGAGCCGGATGCCCGTGCCCAGCGGGGTGGTGGTCAAGCTCATCACGCCTTGCACGCCCGGCACTTTTTCCAGGGCCTGGGAAAGCCCCTGCAGCCGCTGCATGCCTGCGGCGGAGAGCAGGCGAGGGTCCCGGTACACGGCCAGCACCACCTGGTTGCCGGCAAAGAGTTGCTTGAGGCGCTTAAACGGCTCCAGCACCGGGTCCCCCGGCGGGAACATCGACTCCAAAGAGCGTTCAAACCTCAGTTGCCCGGCCACAGGCCAGGCCCCCGCGGCCAGCATTCCGGCCAGGGCAAGTAGCCACCACCGCGCGGCAAGCCACCGCCGCACGAGCCGCCCGGTCCAAGAGGCTTCGGCCCCCGCGGTGCAGGAAGGGGTTGCTTGCTGGGGATCGTCGTTCACCGGCCAGTCCCATCCGCCAGGAGAGACTAGGTTTTGCCCTGGGGCCAATGTAAGCTGAAAGGCACCGCCGGGGGAATCCGCCGGCGCACCTTCCCTGGGAAAGAAGCAGTTTTTTGTGGCTCCAACCAAGGAACCCCCTCATGCAACGCACTCTGCTAGCCGCCCTGTTGATGCTGCTGGGCAACGCCGCCTTGCCGGCCCAGGAGCAACCTTCGGACGAACATCCCCAGCTGATCGACCTGGACGGCCGGCCGGAGTTCCATGTGGTGGTGGACCGGGAGCCGGGGCAGTACCTGGGCCACCCGAGCACCTGCTTGCTGGAGGACGGCAAGACGATCCTGTGCGTTTATCCCAAGGGCCACGGCCGCGGGGCGATCGTTTACAAACGCAGCGCCGACGGCGGACGCACCTGGAGCCGACGACTGCCGGTGCCGGAAAATTGGGCCACGAGCAAAGAGACGCCCACCATCCACCGCGTGGTGGGACCCGACGGGCGGCGGCGGGTGATCCTGTGGTCGGGCCTGTACCCGGCCCGGCTGGCCGTAAGCGAAGACGACGGCCTGACCTGGAGCCCGCTTCGGCCGGTGGGTAACTGGGGCGGGATCGTGGTGATGGGCTTCGTGGAGCCGCTGCGGACCGGCCGCGGGCACTATCTGGCCATGTTTCACGACGACGGCCGTTTTTGGCGCGGTAGCGGCAAGAAGACCGGCGTCTATACGCTCTACAAGACGTTTTCCCACGATGGAGGGCTCACCTGGAGCGAACCGGAGGTGGTGTTTCAGTCCCGGGAGATTTACATCTGCGAGCCCGGCTGCATCCGCTCCCCCGACGGGCGGCGTATGGCGGTGCTGCTGCGGGAGGAGCTGCGCAAGTACAACTCGCAGGTGATCTTCTCCGACGACGAGGGGAAGACCTGGACCCGCCCCCGCCCCCTGCCGCTGGCCCTGACCGGCGACCGTCACACCCCCCG
>JALSGI010000787.1 GCA_026982835.1 Planctomycetota bacterium
CTCCCGCAAGTCCCGACCTTGCCAGTCATAGCCCCAGGCGGCGCGCAGAACGACAGGGTTGGGGGGGCGGGAAATGTCCCAGAATTTGATCACGTGTTGGAATTCCAGGCACGTGACCAGCGTTTTGCCATCCGGGAGGATCACCCCCGGGCGGCCGGTCGCCCCGTGGGTGCTGGACCACACCGTCCAGCGGTATTCCAGTTGCGGCAGTTCCCAAACGTCCAGCCAACCCGTTCCGCCCAATCCGCTTCTGGTCACCAGCCACTTTCCGTCCGGGGCAAGGCACATGTCTTGCGCATAGGCTTCCCGCCGGAGAGCCATACCGCCCAGTCGCAGGTCCCAGAGAACAAGCTCCCAGGTGGGGGGATCGTCCGGCTTGTCGCGCGGGAGGGGCGAGTAGGCGGATGCCACGAGTCGGTGGCCGTCGGGCAAAAAGGCCACATGCCACACCGGATAGCGATGCCCACGCAGCACCATGTGCAAGCGGCGGCGGGGAACGTCCCAAATACGCACCGTCCCGTCCTCGGAGGCACTGGCCAGCAGGCGGCCGCGGGGGCCGAAGCTCAAGCCCCGGATGGGCTTGGCATGCCCTTGCAGCTTGCCCCGCAACTTGCCCGTGGCGGCGTCCCACAGGTACACCACCTGGTGGTCTCCTCCGGTGGCCAGCAGCTTGCCATCGGGCGAGTAGGCGGCGGCGTAGCAGGTGTCTTCGACGTTGGGCGTGCGGTGCAAGGGGCGGCCGGTGATGGCGTCCCACCATTGCACTTCCCGGCGGTCGCCCAGGCCGCCGACCAGGTACTTTCCATCGGGACTATAGAGCAAAAACGACAGCCCGAAGCTCCACGTGGACCACCGGCGAATCAAGGCTCCCGTTTCCACATCGCGCAGTTGGATATCGCCGCCGGTGTCCAGGGCGAGCACCCGCCCATCGGGCCGCGCGGCCACATGCCTCACGTTGTCACTGACTCGAATGGTCTGCAACAAGGCGTCGCAGTCCCCGGGGAACCTCTGCCGCTGGGCCGTGGCGTTGCCAGGACCAAGTAACAGCAGGAGCAAGCATCCGGCCAAGGCAGCTTGCCAGGCGGAAAACTGCCCAAGACAAAATGCTCCTGGCGGATCGCCACCGCCCCCATGGCCACGGTGCCGGAGAAGAAACGCTGCAGTGCCGCTACCCGACCAGGAGAAGATGCCCTCGTTCATCGCCTTTCCCCGAAACAGAGAACTCGCCTTGCGAATTGCCACCGATCTGCTGCTTCTTTGGACGCGGAACCTTGGCCGGCAGTTCCCGGCCCGGCCGCCTCCGCCGACTGAAGTTGGCGGCTCGCCACGCCTCCACGCCCCCACGCCCCCAAGCCTCCACGCCTCCAAG
>JALSGI010000788.1 GCA_026982835.1 Planctomycetota bacterium
GCGAGCCGCCAGCTTCAGCCAGCGGTTCTCTAGCGAGCCGGGGACGTAAGTCCCCGGAGAAAAATAACGCAATGCGCTTGTTCGGCTCTCCGAGCGGCTGAAGCCGGGGGCTCGCCGAGTCACAATAAGAGCCGACTCGAACACTAACGGCCAGCCGCGCACCGGAAGCTCGCGGAAAAGATTCAACGAAACAAGCCGCATTTGCGAATCCGCAAAGGGATACTCGCCGCTTGCTGGGTGCAAAACAAACACCGTTTTTCGCAACCAGAGTCAACCGCCGGCACGCCCGCTTACGGCGACTCGGCCGTGGCGGCCAGGCCCAGGGCCTCCAGCAGCTCCCCGGCCCGATCGGTCCGCTCCCAGGTGAACTCCTCTTCGCTGCGGCCGAAATGCCCGCCGTAGGCGGTTTTGCGATAGATGGGTCGGCGCAGTTGCAGATAGTCGATAATGCCGCCGGGGCTCAAAGGGAATAGCTCGGCCACCACGCGGCACAGTTCCTCCTCGGCCACCTTGCCCGTGCCGGCCGTATCGATGTGGATGCTGATCGGTTCGGCCACGCCGATGGCGTAGGAGAGCTGCACCTCGCAGCTTTTGGCCAGCCCGGCCGCCACGATCGTTTTGGCCACGTGGCGGGCCATGTAGGCGGCGCTGCGATCCACCTTGGTGGGGTCTTTGCCGCTGAAGGCTCCCCCGCCGTGGCGACTCCAGCCGCCGTAGGTATCGACGATGATCTTCCGCCCGGTGAGCCCGCAATCCCCGTGCGGTCCCCCCACGGTAAAACTGCCCGAGGGGTTGATGTGGTACTTGATCCCTGCGGTGTCCAGCTCCGCAGGCACACAGTCAGGCAGGACCTGCTCGATGATGAAGTTCTTGATCTCCAGCTGGTCCACCGTCGGTTCGTGTTGGGTGGAAACGACCACGGTGTCCAGCCGCAGGGGGCGATCGTCCTCAAACTCCACGGTCACCTGGCTTTTGCTGTCCGGGCGCAGCCAGGGGACTTCCCCTTGGAGGCGGGCCTGGGTGAGGCGATGGAGGATGCGATGGGCCAGGGCAATAGGCAGCGGCATCAGCTCCGGCGTGTGGTCGCAGGCGTAGCCGAACATCAGCCCCTGGTCCCCGGCCCCAAGCTGCTTGCCCCGCTGCTGGTCTTCCAGCACGGCCTGGGCGATTTCCGGGCTTTGCTGGCCCACGCACACCAGCACCGCGCAGGTATCGGCCGCAATGCCCATCTCGTCGTCCACGTAGCCCACTTGCCGGATCGTCTCCCGCACCACCTGCTGGTAATCGACCGTGGCCCGGCTGGTGATCTCCCCGGCCACCAACGCCATGCCGCGGCTCAGCAGGGTTTCGCAGGCCACGCGGGCCGCGGGGTCCTGGGCCAGGTGGGCATCCAACACGGCGTCGGATATCTGGTCGGCCAGCTTGTCCGGGTGCCCCATGCTGACCGATTCGCTGGTGAACAAATAACGACCCTTGGCCACGACAGCATCTCCTGGCAGGGGGAAACAAGCGATCGGGGAACGCAAGCCTTTGTCGATTCTGTGCTTATGATCCGATGACGCTTCTACGGGATCGCAGCCCGAGGATTATTACGAGAAGCTCATCGAGGTGGGGGCCATTATAAGGATAGAACGCAAAGTGCGACAACCGGACATGGGGGTCTTGGGTCGTGGGTCTTGGGAGGAGCGTTGCGCACGTCAGTGCGGGGAGAATCGGCATCGACTTGCGGCTTGCGCCATGCGGCTTGCGCCGGAGCTTCCGCTCCGAAGCGAGAACAAACGCTAATTCTTGCAATCGGCGAGCCCGCGGCTTCAGCCGCGGGAGACGTGGAGGCGGGGAGGCGTGGGGGCTTGGAGGGGTCCGGAGCCCCGCACGTGGTACCTGCTTAGCCAGCTAGCATGTGGACGCTTGACTCGGTGCTTCCGCACCGGGCAGGAAAAAGCGTGTTTTGTGGAAAACAACGTACCTGGTGGACTTGCTTTGATTCTGGCAACGGCGAGCCGCCGGCGCTAGCCGGCGGTTGGCCAGCGTAGCAACGACCACAAACCGAAGCAACCGCGTGCTCACGCACGCGGCTCGCCGGAGCTTCCGCTCCGGGGCAAGAAACGGCTTGCGCTGTTGCGTTGGAGCTTCCGCTCCAGAGCCGGAACAAGCGCCGGTTCTTGCTCGTCACGGCGAGCCCCGAGCTTCAGCTCGGGGAGGCTTGGAGGGCGGGGAGGCGGTCCGGGTCGTCTTGGCAAAACGGGGGGAAGTGGGAATAATATCATCGCCAGGACCTTCGGGTCCGAGGGCCAGCGTAGCTTCAATTGGCAGAGCGCCGCACTCGTAATGCGGGGGTTGTGGGTTCGAGTCCCACCGCTGGCTTTTGCATTCGGCGCCGTGACGGGGAACACGCAGCGGAGGTGCCCGGAACACGGAGACGGCCTGGTTTGGGCCGTCGTTTATATTCCCTTGCCCGCAGCTTCGACCCACGTTCGACCCACCCAAGCGGAGGCTTCCATGTCCCAAGGTCTGGCAATCGACGTGCGAGAACTGGTCCTGTCCAACGCCACGTTCGGTCCCCAGGAAATCCAGCAAATCCAGCAGGCCGTGGCCGAAGACCTTTCGGCCTTCCGCGTCTTCCGCGAAGCCGTGCAGCAACTGGAGGCCAAAGGAGAGCTCACCCCGGCCGAAAAGACCCGGCTGGGCGTGTGCCAGTACCTGCTGGGCCAGTTTCTCCAGGCCCTGGAAACCCTGAATCACGCCGACGGGGGGGCCCTGGCCCAGTTCTACAAGGGACGCACGCTGTTTGCCCTGGGCCGCTACGACGAGGCCCTGGCAGCCTACAAGGCCGCCAGCAAGGCCGGGTACGACGCCGATTGCTGCGCGCTGGCCACCGCCGAGGCTCTCCGCTACCAAGGCAAGGCCGAAGAGGCCCTCAAGGTGCTGGATCGGCTTTCCGGGGCGGTGGAGCAAACGGCCGAATACCTCTACCAGCGGGGAGCCACCGTGGCGGTGCTGGGGGCCAACCGGGACGAAGTGCTGGGGCTGTATCGCCGGGCGGTGGACGCCGACCCCCAGCATCCAGGTGCGTTGTTCGGGCTGGCCCTGGAGTACGATCGCTACGGTAACGACGAGGAGGCGATTTCGCTGCTGGAGCGGGCCGTGCAGCGAATCCCCGCCCACGTGGGCGCCTTGCTCAACCTCGGCCTGCTTTACGAAGACCACGAGCGCTATCCCCAGGCCCAACGATGCTATGAGCGCATCCTGGAAATCTACCCCAACCACCCCAAGGCCCGGCTCTACTACAAGGACACGCTGGCTTCGCAAAGCCAGTTCTACGACGAAGAGGCCCAGCGACGCCAGGACCGCCTGGCCCAGGTGCTCAGCATCCCCATCACCGATTTCGAGCTTTCGGTCCGCAGCCGCAACTGCCTGCAGCGGCTGGGGATTCACACCCTGGGCGATCTGACCCGCGTGACCGAGCAGCAGCTCCTCTCCAACAAAAACTTCGGCGAAACCTCGCTGGTGGAGATCCGCGAGATCATGGCCAGCAAGGGGCTGCAGATCGGGCAGTTCGTCACCCAAGTGCAGCCTGCTCCCGCAGGCATGGACCCGGCCAGCCTGAGCCCCGAAAAACAAGGCATCCTGGGCCGCCCGGTGACGGACTTGAATCTTTCGATTCGGGCCAAGCGGTGCATGAGCCGGCTGCGGATCACCACCATCGGCGAGCTGATCCAGCACACCGGCGACCAGCTGCTGGAGTGCAAGAACTTCGGCGTGACCAGCTTGAACGAGGTGCGGGAGAAGCTCAAGCAGCTGGGCCTGAAACTGCGGGGAGATTGAAGCTCCACTGAGGGCCGATTGGAGTCGGCAGCTGGCGGTTTGCCAAGGATCAAGCGCTTGTTCTTGCACCCGGCCCGGAAGCACCGGCGCAACGGCGCACGCCGCACGCCGCAAGCCGATACTGTTTCTCCCCGCACTAACGTGCGGTACGTGTTTAGCGTGCCAGCACAAGGTGTGATGTGTCCAAACCATAAAGCAAGCCGAAGGCTTGCCAGCCCAGTAGCCGGTGGTCGGAGCGCAGCGGAGACCACCGGAAAGCACGGCCATTACCCCACCCAGCACCCCGGCAGGGGTGCCAGAAACAAGGACCGTTTTGCCCTCTGGCATCCCTTCGGGATGCTAAAGGACAAGGAAAAACGCTGCCTTCCGGGGGTCTGACGACCGTGAGGCTACGAAGCTGCGACGCCTGCGGCGTCGGTCCTCCGGCTGCTAGCTGGCTAAACACGTACAACGTGCGGGGCTCTTCAAGACCCAAGACCCAGACACTGACGTGCGCACGCTCCTCCGCGGGCTGACGGTGCGCGTCTCGCCGTTCAACCGCCGGCTTACGCCGGCGGCTCGCCGGTTGCGAGAATTAGCGTTTGTTCTCACTTCGGAGCGGCAACTCCGGCGCACGGCGCAAGCCGCACGCCGACACTGTTTCTCCCCGCACTGACGTGCGGGGCTCCAGATCCCACCACGCCTCCAAGCCTCCACGCCCTCGGTGCGGAAGCACCGGCGCAGGCCGCACACGGGGCGTTCCCCTTAGCAGCCCGTTGAAAAACGCAAGTTTGGGAGGGCGAGGCTCCTGCCGAGCCGCTTTTTTCAGAAAATACGTCTAGTCCTGTGACGCGATTCTGTATCGAGGAACATTCTTCAACGGGCTGTTAGCTGTAGAGCTGGATGGCGCGGATGATCTCGTCCAGGTTGTTGGAAACTTCCACGGCCCGATTGGCGAACTCGGCCCGCTTCACGCCCCGGGTGCCCAGCACGCGGTTGAAGTGCTCCTGGTCGGTGGTGTGGTAGGCCACGGTGGCCGTGGGGTCCTTGAGCTGATGGCCGGTAAGGATGCACACCACACGATCATCCGGTGAGATGACGCCTTCTTCCACCAGGCGTTTCACCCCGGCCACGCTGGCCGCACTGGCCGGCTCGCAGCCCATGCCGCCGGCACCCACGCGGGCCTTGGCGTCGAGGATTTCCTGGTCGGTGACTTGCCGCACCACCCCGTCGCACACCTCCAGCGCCCGCAGGCATTTGTGCAGGTTCACCGGGCGGTTGATCTCGATGGCGCTGGCGATCGTGTCGGCCCGGCGATGCTGCCGGTCCATCTCGGCGTAGAACTGATCGATGGTCTGCTGCGGCGGATGGCCTTCGTTCCACCGCACCCCGCGGCGGTGATAAAGCTCGTAGAGCGTGTTGGCCCCTTGGGCGTTGATAATGGCCAACCGCGGCACGCGATCCACCAGGCCCAACCGGCGCAGCTCGGCAAACGCCTTGCCAAAGGCGCTGGCGTTGCCCAGGTTGCCCCCTGGGACGACGATCCACTCGGGCACCTGCCAGCCCAGGGCCTCCAGCACCCGGTACATGATCGTCTTCTGGCCTTCCAGACGGAAGGGATTGACGCTGTTGACCAGGTAGATGCCCAGCTGCTGGGACACTTCGCGCACGCGCTGCATGGCGTCGTCGAAGTCGCCGGCGATCTGGATCGTCAGCGCCCCGTAGTCCAGCGCCTGGGAGAGCTTGCCGAAGGCGATCTTGCCCGAGCCGACGAAAATGATGGCCCGCAAAAGCCCTGTAACCGAACAATACAAGGCCAGCGACGCACTGGTGTTCCCCGTGGAGGCACAGGCGGCGATGCGGGCGCCGATGTAGCGCGCGTGGGTAAAGGCGGCCGACATGCCGTTGTCTTTGAAACTGCCCGAGGGGTTCATCCCCTCGTACTGCAAGAACAGCCGCCCGGGGCGCATGCCGGTGTATTGGGCCACGCCCTGGGAAGGGTGCAACAGGGTTTGCCCCTCGCCCACGGTGACGATGCTTTCGACCGGGGCAAAGGGGAGCAGCTCCCGAAAGCGCCACACGCCGCTGAAGCACACCGGGTCGTTTCGCCGGGCCCAGCGGGACTCGAAGAACCGCAGGCTCTCCGGCGGGCGGAGGTGGTCCCAGTCATAGACCACATCCAGCAGCCCGCCGCAGCTCTGGCAGGCCACGCGCACCTCGTCCAGTCCGTAGGTGGCGCCGCACCCCGGAAAGATGCACTGCTGGAAAGCCAGATCGGTTTTGGTCAAAACGGCAATGGCAGCAACCCTCCCTCGCTGCAGGATGCAGACCACGCCCGGCCCCGAGCCAGGTGACGGTCCAGCACTAGTGTAGGCATGCCAGCGTTGGGGCGGCAAGCCGAAGTGCCCTTTGCGCGGTGAACCGCACCGCACGCGCCGCCCTCGGGCGGAACCGAGCCGGTTCAAAGGGGACTTCGTGCTCCTGTTTTGGGTTGACACTTCTTCCCAGGGGCGGCTACGGTGGAAATGGGACGCCCGGCCTGGTGGGCGTCCTTTCCCGCCAAAGTCCTGCCCGCCTTGCTGAACAGGAACCACACGCCGATGCGTCGAGTCTGGCTATTCTACGCTGGAGTGCTGGTGGGGGTGGCGTGGTTGTGCCTGGGGTCGGCCGGTGTCCCGGGGGCCGAGTCCGCCTCGCCCCAGCAACAGCAAGCCGCCCGGGAACTGAAACAAAAAATCCTCCCCTTCCTCAAGCAATACTGCCTGGATTGCCACAGCGGGCCGGATGCCGAAGGGGAGATGCGGCTGGATGAGCTTCAAGGGCTGAACACCTTCTTCAAAAAACGCCGCACCTGGGAACAAGTGGCGGCCATGCTCCGCGTGGGAGCCATGCCGCCGGAAGAGGCCGATCCCCGGCCCAGCAAACAACAGGCCCAGCAGGTGCTTCGCTGGGTGCAAGGGCAGTTGGAATCGTTCGACTGCAACTCGATTCGCTTTCCGGGCCGGGTGACCATCCGCCGGCTGAACCGGGTGGAGTATCGCAACACGGTGCGGGACTTGCTGGGCGTGGACTACCCGGGCGTGGCGGGCTTTCCGGCCGACGACGTGGGCTACGGCTACGACAACATCGGCGATGTGCTCACCGTCTCGGCCATCCACCTGGAGAAGTACCTGGACGCGGCCGAGTGGATCAGCCAGTGGGCCTTTGCCGTCCCGCAGGCGGCCCCGCCGGGAATCTACTCCGGCGACAAGCTCCAGGGGGGCCGGAAGCACCGGCTGGGCCGCGTGCTGGTCTCCAGCGGGCGGATCGGCGTGCGGCACCGGGTGCCGTATGCGGGCCGGTACCGGATCGTGGTGCGGGCCACGGGCGATCAGGCCGGCCCGGCTCCCGTGCTGCTGGCCCTGCGGGTGGACGGCAAGAAGATCGCCCAACGCCCTGTTCGGGCACAGCGCCCCAAGTTGGAGGTGCTCACCTTCGAGCTTTCGCTGCGGAAAGGGCTCCGGCGGATCGAAGTGGAGTTTTTGAACGACTATTACCGTCCCCGGGACCCTGACCCCAAAAAACGCGGCGACCGCAACCTGTACGTCAACGCCATCGAAATCTACGCTCCCAGCCGCCTGCCGGAAAAGCTCCCCTGGGCGCACAAGCGTTACCTGCGGGTGCGTCCGGGCAAGGGGCAGTCGTGGGAATCGGCCGCCCGGCGCATCCTGCGGCCCCTGATGTCCCGAGCCTATCGCCGCCCGGCCCGCCCCGAAGAAGTGGAACGCCTGATCCCCCTGGTGCTGAAAGCCAAGGAGCACGGGGAGCCGTTCGAGCGAGGGATGCAGTTAGCCCTGCAGGCCATCCTGGTTTCGCCGCATTTTCTCTACCGCGTGGAACGCGACCCGGCCCCGGACGATCCCGACGGAGTGCGGCTGATCGACGAGTTCGAGCTGGCCACGCGGTTGTCGTACTTTCTGTGGAGCACCATGCCGGATGAAGAGCTGTTCCTGGAAGCCCGCAAGGGCACCTTGCGCAAAAACCTGGAAAAACAAGTGCTGCGGATGCTCGCCTCGCCCAAGGCCGAGGCGCTGGTGAAGAACTTCGCCGGCCAGTGGCTCCAGTTGCGGCTGCTGGACAACATGACACCCGACCCGGACCGGTTCCCCATGTGGAACCGCAAGCTGCGGGAAGCGATGCGTCGGGAAACCGAGCTATTTTTCCAGGACATTCTGCGCCACGACCGCAGCATCCTGCTGTTCCTGGATGCGGACTACACGTTCCTGAACGAGACCCTGGCCCGACACTACGGCATCCCGAACGTCTATGGAGAACACTTCCGCCGGGTCCGCCTGGAAGATCCGCGACGCGGTGGCGTGCTGCTCCAGGCCAGCGTGCTGACCATTACCAGCAACCCCACCCGCACCTCGCCGGTCAAGCGGGGCAAGTGGATCATGGAGCAGATTCTTGGTACGCCGCCTCCGCCTCCCCCGGGCGATGCCCCGCCGCTACCCGAAGGCAAGCAGGCCGAACTGAAAGGCACGCTGCGGCAACGGCTGGAGTTGCATCGGGCCAATCCCGTCTGTGCCTCCTGCCACCAGGTGATGGACCAGTTGGGTTTTGCCTTCGAGAACTACGACGCCCTGGGCCGCTGGCGCGACAAGGACGGCCCGCACCCGATCGACGCCTCGGGCAAGCTGCCCGACGGGCGCAGCTTCCGCAACGCCGCGGAGCTGAAAAAAATCCTGCTGCAAGAGGAGGACAAGTTCCGCCGCACGTTCGTCAGTAACTTGCTTACCTATGCCCTGGGTCGCGGGTTGGAGTACTTCGACCGCTGCGCGGTGGAGGAAATCTGCAAGCAGGTCAAAGCCCAAGGCGACCGCTTCTCGGCCGTGGTGCTGGCCATCGTGCGAAGCGATCCGTTCCAGAAACGCGCCGCCCGACGCGACCCGTTCGAGTAACCCCGGCGATGAACGACCAGCCTCCCCGGCCGCGCCGCGTGGTGCGGCTGCTGTTCGTGTGCGTGGAGAACGCCAACCGCAGCCAGATGGCCGAGGCGTTTGCCCGCATGCTGGGCGGACAGCAGGTGGAGTGCTACAGCGCCGGCTCGGCCCCCAGCGGGCAGGTGAACCCTCGGGCCGTGCAGGCGATGGCCGAGCTGGGCTACGATCTTTCGCGGCACCGCAGCAAGTCGCTCCAGGAGGTGCCGCCGGGACCTTACGACGCGGTGGTGACGATGGGCTGCGGGGACCGCTGCCCGCAGGTAAAGGCCAACCTCTATCTGGATTGGCCCTTGCCGGACCCCAAGCACCTGCCCCCCGAGGAGTTCAACCAGGTGCGCGACGCGGTGCGGCGGCACGTGGAGGCGTTGCTTGGGCGGCTGGGGGTGCTTGCCTCTTCGCAGCCGTAGCGGAGAGATCGCTTGGGATTTTTCTGAATCGCGGCGAGTCGCAAGACGGTTTGCGGCTTGCGCCGGTGCTTCCGCACCGGGCGAGCCCCGAGCTTCAGCTCGGGGAGGGACTGGGAGGCGTGGGGGCTTGGGAGGTACCAAGAGCCCGCAGCGGGGCGACCTGGTCGAAGACGAAGAGGGACTGGGAGGCGTGGGGGCTTGGGAGGTACCAAGAGCCCCGCACGTCAGTGCGGGGAGAACGGCTTGCGGCGGTGCTGCCGCACCGGGCGGGAACAAAACGTATACGCACGCAACACGGCGAGCCGCGCACCTTCAGCCCGCGGAGGAAAACAGCACAATACGTTTTTCGGTTCTCCCCGGACTAAAGTCCGGTACGTGTTTAGCGTGCCAGCACAAGACGGAGCGCCCCCAGAGCAAAAGAGTTGATTTTTGTCCGGCGAGCCGCGTGCGTGAGCACGCGGTTGCTACCGTTTGTGGCCGATGCTACGCTGGCCAACCGCCGGCTTA
>JALSGI010000789.1 GCA_026982835.1 Planctomycetota bacterium
GCTCTTGCAGCCACCGCAGGGGCGGGGTGCACAAGATGGCCAGAAAGGCGGCAAAGAGGAACGGGGCCAGGATGGCCTGGGCGTGTTGCAACCCGGCCACCAGCACCACCACGGCCGCAGCCCCCACCAGGAAGTGCAGCACCGAGGGGCGGGAGTCGGCTGGGGACGCATCGGCGGACATGGCATCCTCCTGGGCAACAGAAGCTCGGCCTGTTGCCTCGTTTTCTAGCCCAAACGCTTGCCGAGGGCAAACCCAGAGCTGGGGCGGCCGGAGGTACAGGGTTCCCTTCCCGGAGGCCAGGCGGCAGCGAGAGTCTTCTTCCCAGGCGTGCGTCGGCGTTTCCGCAGGTCGGCTACTCCGAGGCGGTTTCCGGAGAAACCGAGGGGGAGAGCGGCTGTTGGGCCTCCGGCGAGTCGGGCTGGGCCGGAGTTTCGCTGGCCGGAGGCTCGGCCGCCGTGCCTCGCTCCCGCCGGGAAAGCACCGCCCGGGTGTGGGCATAGACCATCGCCACGTGGTCCACGTCGTGCTGGTGCAGGTGTTCGGGCAGCTCCCAGGGCAGCACCACGGTGAAGGTGCTCCCTTTGCCCAACTCGCTCTCCACGCTCACTCGCCCTCCCAGCAGGCGACACAGCTCCTTGACGATGGAGAGCCCCAGCCCCGTGCCGGAATACTCCCGCGTCATCGCGTCCCCGGCCGTGGAAACCACACTGCCCTGGCGGAACTTGTCGAAGATGTGGGTTTGTTCTTCTTCGGGGATGCCGATGCCGGTGTCGCTGACCACCAGTTCCAGCATTCCCTGGGGGGTGCGTCGGGCCTGGACCACCACCCGGCCCCCCTCGGGCGTGAACTTGATGGCGTTGGAAAGCAGGTTGCTCAGGATCTGCTGGATTTTGCCGGCGTCCTGGAACAGCTCGGGCAGCTCGGGATCGATGCGCACTTCCAGGTCGATGTTCTTTTTTTCGGCCAGGGGTCGGGCCATGTCGCACTGGCTGCCCACCAGGTGGTGGATGCGGAACCGCTCCGGACGGACTTCCATCCGGCCCGCCTCGATCTTGGCCAGGTCCAGGATGTCGTTGATCATCTCCAGCAGGCTACGCCCGGAACGCTGGATGTTCTGCACGTAGCGGCGCTGGCGAGGCTGGAGGTTGGGCATGGAGAGCAGCACGTCGCTAAAACCGATGATGCTATTGAGCGGCGTGCGCAGCTCGTGGCTGACCATGGCCAGAAAATCGCTCTTGAGGCGGTTCATCTCGTAGAGCTGCATGTTCTTTTCGGCCAGCTCGTCCACCTTGGCGTCCAGGCTCACGTTCAGCCGCCGCAGCTCCTCCTGCACGGCCACCAGGTGGCGGACCATGCGGTTG
>JALSGI010000790.1 GCA_026982835.1 Planctomycetota bacterium
CGATGGTCGTTTGCCCAATCTCCTCCCAGTGAGCACCAGCGGCGGGGAAAAATCAAGCGCTGCGGTTCTGCGAGGGGCAACTGCGGGGTTTGCCTCTCGGATCGCCCCGGCTTGTCCCGCCCGGCGATCCTGGCCAGGGTTCGTTGGGGCAGGGGGCTATCGCCTCGCCGCCGGTTGGGTTTCCGGCGGGGAAAATCCCCGGTTCCCCCCGTCGATCACACTCGCCTTGATCGACAAAAACGCAATAATGATAAAAGACACCCCCCCGACTCGATTCGGGAAGGGCCTCGGGCAAGTCGAACACCTGCCGGGAGCAACCGCCCCGTGGGGTTGCCGGAACCCAGGCCCCGGGCCGCTGCACGCGGGAAGCGACGCCGACTCTTCGGATGGCGGCGACTAGGGGGATCCGGGCTCCCGGAACCATCCAGGCTTTGTTAGCAGAGGAACCCGTCCAAAATGGCCGAACGCACCCAAACCGACTCCAGGGTAATGGATTACCTGACCCAGGTGGGCGACGTGCTCAACTACGTCTTCGGCGGCATCGCCCGGGGGATCGAGCGGGGGCTGACCTCGCTTTTCGGCTCGGCCAACGCCCGTTACCTGAAACGCCTCCAGCCCACCATCGACAAGATCAATCAACTGGAAGACCGCTACCGGGCGATGAGCGACGCGGAGCTTCGGCAGCAGACCGACTTGTTCCGCAAGCGGCTGCAACAGGGGGAGACGCTGGAGGAGATTCTGCCGGAGGCGTTTGCCGTCTGCCGCGAGGCGGGGCGGCGGTGGCTGGGCATGCGGCACTATGATGTGCAACTGATCGGCGGCATTGTGCTGCACGAAGGCAAGATCGCCGAGATGGCCACCGGGGAAGGAAAGACGCTGGTGGCCACGCTGCCGGCCTACCTGAACGCCCTGACCGGCCAAGGGGTGCACGTGGTCACGGTCAACGACTACCTGGCCCGGCGGGACATGGAGTGGATGGGCCCGCTTTACATGGGGCTGGGGCTTTCCGTCGGGGCCATCTACGCCGACATGGACCCCGAGGAGCGCCGCCGGGCCTACGATGCCGACATCACCTACGGCACCAACAACGAGTTCGGCTTCGACTACCTGCGGGACAACATGAAGCCGGCCGCCCGGGACGACAAGCGCTACCCGCCCTACCTGCGGCAGGTGCAGCGGGGGCTGCATTACGCCATTATCGACGAAGTGGACAACATCCTCATCGACGAGGCCCGCACGCCGCTGATCATCTCCGGCCCGGCTCACGACGACGTGCGCAAGTACATGATGGCCGACCGCATCGCCCGGCAACTCAAAAGGGACGTTCACTTCGAGGTGAAGGAAAAGGAACACACCTGCCACCTGACCGAAGAAGGTATCCGCGAGGCGGAGCGGCTGGCCGGGGTGGAGAGCTTCTACACTCCCGGCAACATGGAGTGGCCCCACCTGATCGACAACGCCCTCAAGGCCCACCACCTCTACAAGCGCGACGTGAACTACATCGTCCAGGACGACAAGATCATCATCGTCGATGAGTTCACCGGCCGCTTGATGCACGGGCGGCAGTGGAGCGACGGGCTGCACCAGGCGGTGGAGGCCAAGGAAGGGGTGACCATCAAGGAAGAAAACCAGACGCTGGCCACCATCACCCTGCAGAACTACTTCAAGCTCTACAAGAAGATCGCCGGCATGACCGGAACGGCCATGACCGAAGCGGCCGAGTTCTGGAAAGTCTATGGCCTGGAAGTGATCGCCATCCCCACCAACAAGCCCCTGCGGCGGATCAACCATCCGGATGTGATCTTCCGCACCGAGCGGGAAAAGTTCCACGCTATCGCCGAAGAGATCGAGCGGATGAACAAGTGGGACATCCTGCTGTTGGAAAACGGGCAGGAGGTGCTGGGCACCATCCATCGCGAGGACGAGCAAGTGGTGGAGTTCACCCCGAGAGGGCAGAAAAGCAAGCAGCGCATCCTCAAGGAGCGCATCCGCAGCATCTCCCGCCGCGGGCGGCCCATCCTGGTGGGCACCACCTCCATCGAAAAAAGCGAGCGGCTCTCGCGGCTGCTCACTCAGCGGGGGATCAAGCACCAGGTGCTCAACGCCAAGCACCACAAGCGCGAGGCGGAGATCATCGCCCAGGCCGGCCGCAAGGGGGCCGTGACCATCGCCACTAACATGGCCGGCCGCGGCACGGACATCATCCTGGGCGGCAACCCGGAAACGATGGCCTGGGCCCAGTTGCAGGACAAATACGCCTCGCGGCTGGACGTGCCCAAGGAGGAATGGGAACGGCTGGTGCAGGAAATCGAAGAGAAAGAGCGGATGAAACAGGAGGGGCGCGAGGTGGCGGCCATGGGCGGGCTGCATGTGATCGGCACCGAGCGGCACGAGTCGCGGCGGATCGACAACCAGCTCCGCGGCCGCGCCGGACGCCAGGGGGACCCCGGCTCCAGCCGCTTCTACCTCTCCCTGGAAGACGACCTGATGCGCATCTTCGCCGGGGAGTGGGTCAAGAACGTGCTCACCCGGCTGGGCATGAAAGAGGGCGAAGCGATCGAAAGCCGCCTGGTCAGCCGCCGCATCGAAGGAGCCCAAAAAAAGGTCGAAGAGCTCAACTTCGAACGCCGCAAGCACCTGCTGGAATACGACGAGGTGATGGACCAGCAGCGCAAGCGCGTCTATGGCTACCGCCAGCGCATCCTGGAAGGAGGCAACTGCAAGCAGCTGATCCTCCAGATGATCGACCAGGAGATCGACCATCACCTGGACCAGTTCCTGGACCGGGACTACGGCCTGGAAACCTTCGCCCAGTGGATCGCCCAGCGCCTGGGCGTGGAAGCCCTGGACGCCGAGGACTTCCGCGGCATGGAACCCGAAGAGGCCGTCCAGTACGCCAAGGAAGAAGCCGAGCGGTCCGTGGAGATGCAAGTGCAAGACGCCCTGGACGACCATCTTCCCGAGGATGCCGAACCCAGCGAGTGGAACTGGGAAACCTTGGCCAAACTGTGCAACCACCGCTGGCACCTGAGCGTGCGGGAGCGGGACCTGAAGCGCATCGGCCGCGACAACCTCTACGAACACCTGGTGCAAAAGGCCCAGGAGTACATCCGCACCCTCGACTGCTCCGAAGGGCATCGCTTTCTGGATCCGCAGTACGGGCTGAAAAGCGCCCTGGAATGGCTGGCCTACAAGTTCGGCCTCCGCCTGCCGCTGGAGGAGATTCGGGACAAGGAACCGGAAGAAATCAAAGAACTGGTGCGGCAGCGGGTGCGGGAAATCTACCGCGAAAAGGAAATCCAGTACCCGGTCCTGGTGGCCATGTACCACTTCACCGGCCGGGACAGTCGCGGGCAGCGGCGATTCGACCGGGAGCAGTTGGCCTACTGGGCCGCCGAGCGGTTCGGCGTGGAAGCCTCCCCGGAGCAGTTCCGCGGCAAGCAACGCGACGAGGTGGAGCAGCTGCTGCTGGAGTTCAGCCGCGAGAATTACCGGCGCTACGAGCAGGACCGGGCCCGGGCCGAGGAGTTCCTGGCCGCCCTGGGCGCCCAGGCGGCCGGGGGAGCCGACGACGGGCAGCCGCTGCGGGCCGAATCCTTCCAGGAACTGGCCCACTGGATGCAGCAACAACTGCACGCCGAAATCACCGCCGAGGAGCTGGCCCAGCTGGACCCCCAGCGCCTGCGCGACGTGGTACTTGACGCAGTTGAGGAGTGCTACCATCCCGAAATGCGCCGCATGGAACGCCAGCTTGTGCTCCAGTTGTTGGACATGGCCTGGAAAGACCACCTGCTGGCGATGGACCATCTGCGTTCCAGCGTGGGCCTGCGCGGCTATGCCCAAGTGGATCCCAAGGTGGAATACAAGCGGGAAGGGATGCGCATCTTCGACCAGATGTGGCAGAGCCTGGACCGCCAAGCCACCGACTTGATCTTCCGCATGGAGCACCTGGATGAGGACTTTGTGGGCTCCACCTGGACCGGGGCCACGGCCATGCACGAGGAAGCGGCCCAAGTGACCGAAATGCTCCAGGAGCAGCAGACCGCCTCGCAGTCGCAGGAGCAAGCCAAGCCGGAACCGATCCGCAATCGCGGCCCTCGCGTGCGGCGCAACGACCCCTGCCCCTGCGGGAGCGGCAAGAAGTTCAAGAACTGCTGCATGCGGCGCGTGGCATGAACCTCCAGGCCGCCTCGAAGCTGGAACGGCTCTTGTGGCACGACCCCGCCCGACGCGGCCCTGCGGCGGCTGCCGCTCGCGGCGAGTTGCCCGTAGCCGGGCATCTGCAAGCCGCCGCCAGCTCGCTCCGGCAAGCCCGCGCGGTGCTGCTCTTTACCGGCTTTCCGGTGCGCCGCCCGGGGGCGCCGCTGCCGGAGACCGACGGCCCCCCCGGCACGCTGCTGTTGGCCTGGAGCCTGCACCAGTTGGGCGCCCGGACGATGATCGTCACCGACCCCTGGGCCCGGGAGCTTTTGCAACTGGGGCTGCGGATGCTCTCCTTGCCCGAAGAGCTGCTCCGCGTGGCCCCTTCCGGCGAGCAAGACGCTGCCTCCCAGGTGACTTGCAGTCTTTTGCCGCGGGAACAGATCACGCACCTGGTGGCCATCGAGCGGCCCGGACCAAGCCACCACCGCGAATCGCTGGCCCGCTGGGGCTTCTCCCCCCGGGAGCAACACCGGTGGATCCAGCAGATGGGTCTGGGGGCGCAGGATCGCTGTTTCAACATGCGGGGGGAGTTCATCCACCGCTGGTGCAGCGGCCCGGGGCGGCTCTTTGAACACCTGGCCTGTTCGCTGCCCCAGGTGACCACCATCGGCGTGCTGGACGGGGGCAACGAGCTGGGGGCCGGGTCCTTGGACCCCCGGCGGCTTGCCCAGGCACTGGGCACGCCCGTGGCCCGGCGCATCCTCTGCCGGGTCCCTTGCCGACATGTGATCCTTTGCGGCACGAGCAACTGGGGCGGCTATGCCCTGGCGTTGCTGCTGGCCCAGCAGGCCGCAGCGCTTTGCCGCTGGCCGGGCCGGGAGTTCGTGGAGCAGTTCGTCCTGCAAAGCACGGCCGCCGGGCTTTGCCTGGACGGGGTGACCGGCCAGGGGGCCCCCAGCGTGGACGGCCAGCCCCTGGAGCAGGAGCTTTCCCTGCTGCAACAGCTTCGCCGCGTGGTGGAAGGCTAAGCAGAAGCGCACCTTGACCCTCTCTTCCGCCCGGCCCTATAATCCCGCCAATTGCTTTCCTGCAACCCGCTTGCCCCGGGGACAGCCTGCCCATGAAAATCCACGAATACCAGGCCAAGCAGCTACTGCGCAAAGCCGGCGTGGCCGTGTTGCCCGGCCAGGTGGCCACCACGCCCGAAGAGGCCGCGGCTGCGTTCGAAACGCTCGATGCTCCCGTGGCCGTAATCAAGGCCCAGATCCACGCCGGCGGCCGCGGCAAGGGTACTTTCAAAGAACACCCCCAGCAGCGCGGCGTGCAGCTTGTGCGCAGCGCCGAGGAAGCCGCCCAAGTGGCCCGACGAATGCTCGGCAACACGCTGGTGACCATCCAGACCGGGCCGGAGGGAAAAACCGTCCACCGCGTGCTGGTCGAGGCCGGTTGCGACATCCAGCGGGAGCTTTACCTGGGCATTGTGCTGGATCGGGCCATCGCCCGGCCGGTGCTGATGGTTTCGGCCGAAGGGGGCGTGGAGATCGAACAGGTGGCCGCCCAGCGGCCCGAGGCCATCCTCAAGGAGCCCTTTTCCCCGGATCGCGGGCTGGCCCCTTACCAGGCCCGCAAGCTGGCCCGGCAACTGGGCCTGCCCAGCGCCTCGCTTCGCAGCGCCCAGGGCTTCATGACCGCGTTGAGCCGCGTGTTTCTGGACTACGACTGCTCGCTGGCCGAGATCAACCCGTTGGTGCTCACCGCCCAAGGCGAGCTGGTGGCCCTGGACGCCAAGATCAACTTCGACGACAACGCCCTGTTCCGCCACCCGGACATCCAGCAGCTGCGCGACTTGAGCGAGGAGGACCCGATGGAAGTGCGGGCGGCCGAAGCGGGCCTGAGCTACGTGAAGCTGGAGGGCAACATCGGCTGCCTGGTCAACGGGGCCGGGCTGGCCATGGCCACCATGGACCTGATCAAACTCCACGGCGGCGAGCCGGCCAACTTCCTCGACGTGGGCGGCGGGGCCAACGTGGAACAGGTGACCGAAGCGTTCCGCATCCTGCTGGCCGATCCGAACGTCAAGGCCGTGCTGGTGAACATCTTCGGTGGCATCATGCGCTGCACCACCATCGCCCAGGCGCTGGTGCAGGCCCACAAGACGCTCGGCATCCAGGTGCCCGTGGTGGTGCGGCTGGAAGGGACCGAAGTGGACCAAGGCCGCCGCATTCTGGAAGAAAGCAACGTGGAGCTCACCCCCGCCCAGGACCTGACCGACGCGGCCCGCAAAGTAGTGGCCGCCTTGCCCGCAGCGTAGGAGATTTGCTCTGCAAGCTCACGCATGCGGCTCGCCGAGCAAGAACAAACGCTTATTTCCGCCTCGTGCGGAAGCGTCGAACCAACGATGTACTAGCTGGCTAAACACGTACCCGGCTTCAGCCAGCAGAGGACGGCGCTCGCCGGGGACTTCCGCACGCAACAACAAACCCCGCAACGGAGTGCCAAACACCCAAACAGAAAGAATCCTCCCATGAGCATCCTGGTTAACAAGGACACCAAGGTCATCTGCCAGGGCATCACCGGCAGTGCCGGTCGCTTTCACACCCGGCAGTGCCTCGACTACGGCACGCGGGTGGTGGCCGGCGTCACGCCCGGCAAGGGCGGCCAGGAGGTCGAAGGCGTGCCGGTGTTCGACACGGTACAGGAGGCGGTTCAGGCCACCGGGGCCAACGCCTCGATGATCTTCGTGCCCGCCCCCTTCACCGCCGATGCGATCCTGGAAGCTGTCGATGCCCGCCTGGAGGTGGTGGTGGCCATCACCGAAGGGGTGCCGGCGCTGGACATGGCCCGCATCTACCACCGTGTCCGCTGTAGCTCCACGGTGCTCATCGGCCCCAACTGCCCCGGGATCATCACCCCTGAAGAGTGCAAAATCGGCATCATGCCCGGCTACATCCACAAGCGCGGCACGGTGGGCATCGTCAGCCGCTCCGGCACGCTCACCTACGAGGCGGTGTGGCAGACCACGGCCCTGGGCCTGGGGCAGTCCACCTGCATCGGCATCGGGGGCGATCCCATCGTGGGCACCTCCTTTACCGACGTGCTGAAGCGGTTCCAGGAAGACCCGCAAACCGAGGCCATCCTCATGATCGGCGAGATCGGCGGCACGGCCGAGGAAGAAGCCGCAGCGTTCATCAAGCGAAACGTCACCAAGCCCGTGGCCGCCTTCATCGCCGGGCGGACCGCTCCGCCGGGCAAGCGAATGGGCCACGCCGGGGCCATCATCGCCGGGGGCAAGGGCACCGCGGCCGAGAAGATCGCTGCGCTGGAGGCAGCCGGCGTGGTGGTGGCCGACAGCCCGGCCGACATGGGCACCGCCGTGCAGCGGGCCATCGAAAGCAAAAAATAACGCCGCCGGCCTCAGCCGGCGGAGAACAGCGAGCCGGGAGCGTAAGCTCCCGGAGGGCGTGGGGGCGTGAAGGCTTGGGGGCTTGGAGAGACGGCGAGCCGTCGGCGTCAGCCGGCGGTTGGCTAGTGCAACAATGGCCACAAACGGTATCAACCGCGTGCTCACGCACGCGGCTCGCCGGACAAAAATTGACTCTTATTGCTCTGGAAACACTCCGTCTTGTGCTAGCACGCTAAACACGCACCACGGTGCGCGGCTCGTTATGTGTGGAGTGCGGCTGTCTGCCACCGCTTTTCTCTTGCTCCGGCAAGCCGGAGCAAACCCAAGCGGAAGCAAGCTTCTGCACTCCCAAAAGTCGCATCGGGCCGCTTAGCCGGCCGCGGCGGCGTGGAACTTTTCGCGGTACTCGGGCAGCTCGATCATGGGGGGACGCTCCACCTCCTCGATGGTGTATTCCTTGGTCTGGTAGCGGCGCCCCTGTTGCACCTCGAACTGCCGCATCAACGCGGGCAGCTCCTCGGCGGCAAACTGCGCCTTGCCGTCCCGAACCAGCCGCCGGATGAACGTCCGCAGCACCCCGAAGGCCATGCGGCCCAACGCCACCGTGTCCTGGTTGCGATGCACGCGGCGGTCCAGGTCGGTCTGGGCGAACCCGGCCAGCCCTAGCTTGCCGTAGATGTCGATCAGCATGGCCGTCTCCACCCCGTAGCCCACCGGAAAGGGAATCTGTTCCAGGATCGACCGCCGCCCGGCGTACTCGCCCGAAAGCGGCTGCAGGATGAAGGCCAGATCGGGATAGAAGAGATTGAACAGCGGGCGGATCAGGATCTCCGTCACTCGCCCGCCGCCGGTAGGGCGCAGGCCCCCGGTAAAAGCCAGCGGGCGGTCGTAGAACGCCTTGACATAGTGGATTTCCGGGTTCTGGATCAGCGGGCCCACCAGCCCATAGACGAACCGCGGATGGATGTTGTTGATGTCCGAGTCGATGTAAACGATGATGTCGCCCTTGAGCAGGTAGAGGGCCTTCCAGAGGTTTTCTCCCTTGCCGCGCTGCTGCCCGTACTGGGGGAGGTAGTCCGAGGCCAGATAGACATCGGCCCCGAAGCTGGCGGCGATCTCCCGCGTGCGATCGGTGCTGCCGGAGTCGATCACGGCGATTTCGTCCAGCAGCGGGTAGCGATCGTGCAGCTCGCTTTTGAGGATCACGATCTCCTTGCCGATGGTTAGCTCCTCGTTCAGCGCCGGCAAGCACAGGGAAATGGTAAGCCCCTGCCGCTGCTTCTCCTCCACCAGCCAGCGCAGGTCCCAGAAGTTGGAGTGGTGAAACGTGCGTTGTTCAAGCCACTGCTGAGGGTTCATCGCAGAATCCTTGATCGATGGCCAGCAACACGCCCACAAGTTGGGCCACGCCCTTGAGGATCGGCTCCAGCATCACGAAGTCGGTCTGTTTCAGGTTCTTCTCCCCGCGGCTCACCCCCAGGGTGATCGAAGGGATGCCGCGGCCCAGCAGGTCGGAAAGCTCCGAGGGGCTGTGGGTGGGATCGGGGCGCAGGTCGAGTTTTTTGAGGATTTCCACGGCGGTTTTGACCAGCGGATGCGAGAACGGCAGCCCGCAGGCCCGCCGGGCAAAGAAGAAATCGGCCTGCACGTCCACGCCGTGCTGGGCCGAGGTTTCGGCGGCGATGTCCTCGATCTGCTCGCGGATCTGCTGGATCAGCTCGTCGTCGTGACTGATGATCTCCAACCCCAGCTCGGCATGGTCCGGCTCGGTCTCGTAGCTCACCCCGGCCCGCACCCGGCCCAGCGTGATCCGCGTAAAGGGCCGCTCGGGGACGGGAATGCCCAGGATGCGGTTGATGATGTGGTTCAGGGCAATGAGGGCGTTTTCCGAGCCGTAGGCCAGCTCGCGGTTGGACCGCACGTCGCAGGTGATATCGGCCCGAAGCGTGCCGATGGAAAAGTAGTTCAACCGCCCCAGCTGAATCCCCTCCACCACCAGCCCGTAGTCGATCTCCTCGGATGTGTGATCCAGGTAGAACCGCAGCCCTTCGTGGTTGGCCCGCCCCATCGACTTGACGCTCCCCAGCAACAGCAGGT
>JALSGI010000791.1 GCA_026982835.1 Planctomycetota bacterium
GCCCCGGCCGTATCGTCCGCATCGGGCACCCCGCCGGAAAGATCCGTCCAGGCCCAGCCGCCCGGGGGGCTGCCCGTGTAAGGGTGCACTTCCCGGTGCTGGCACTCCAGCAGCCAGTCCAGGATCGGCTCCAGCTGCTGCGGCAGTTGCCGGGGCGAGGTGCCGGTGAGCTGGAGCAACTGGGATTCCTCCTCCCCCTGGGGCAGCCAGGCATTGAGGGCCAGCGTGGTATTCCAGATGGCCAGGTTGGTGTCGATGGGCCAGGAGCCGTCGGGGCGGGCCGAGCTTCGCAGAAACTCCACCGCGCGGCGCACCACCGGGTGTTGCCGCAAGCCGCAACCGGCCAGGCTCATCACCACGAAGGAACTCAGCGGCGTGGCCTCCAGGAAACCCCCGCTTGAGGGTTGCATCCGCTCCAGCACCCGGAGCGTGGGCCTTCGGGCCAGATGACGCAGCAGCCGCAGCAAGGGATTCCAGGGCGGATCGTGCCGGAACTTCACCTGGCCCACGGCCACCAGCGCCGGCACCGCGTAGCTGACCACCGGCAGGTGCAGAAAGCGATACCAGCTTTGCGGCATCCAGGCCGCCTCGAACGGCAGCGCCGCCACTTCCCGCCACGGCACCAGCCCGGCCAACGCCGCGTTGGTCAAGATCGGCGCGGCAAACGTCTTGTCCTTCCCGTAGCGTGCCCGCACCCCGTCGATCCACCCCCGGCGTTGCAAGTACTCTTGGGCTTTTTCCACCACCTGGGGCCGATTGCCCGGCACCCCCGTCAGTCGAAACGCCGCCAGGGCCAGCATCGTGGCGGCCACGTTGGAAAGGCTGCAAGGGGTATCGCCCCAGCCCCCGTCGGGATTTTGTTGGGCCACCAGGTACTCCAGCCCCCGGTGGATGAGCTTTTCGTCCTGGGGGTCCGGGCCTGGCGGGGAGGAGTTTTCCGGCCGGTTCAGCTCCACGGCTCGCCCGGCCAGGGTCAAGGCACTCACGGCCGTGGCCGTGGCCAGGGGGGAAGAGGCCAGCTGCCCGATCCAGCCAGGTTGCTGGTTCCGGGCCTCCCAGAGCCGGCGGCGGGCTGTGGCCGTGGCCGAGGAGAGTCGGTCGGGGTCGATCATCGCTTGCGGTGCCGCACTTCGTCGTCAGGAGGACCAGCAACCCTGGACGCCTGCTCCGGGAAAGGCGAGGCAGCAGGAAACCAAAACGCCAGGGTCCTTCTCCTCTGCGGAAAAGGTACCCTAGGTGAGTGTACGCCGCCCCGGCGGGCTTGTCGATGTGCCGGCGGCCGGATCGGCCTGGCGACGATGCCCCCTGCTGTTCCGGCAGCGAGTGCTTCCGCACCGGGGGAGCCCGCGGTTGCACGGCGAGCCGGGAGCGCAAGCTCCCGGAGGCGGCAGGGCCGCCGGCCACTGGGAGCTTCCGCTCCGGTGCAAGAAAGACGGTTCCCAGCGAGCCGGGAGCGCAAGCTCCCGGAGAGAATAAGAAAGCGGCGCATGATTGCCGTGCTCTCCGTGGGCTTACGCCCACGGCTCGCGGCTGCAAGAACCAGCGCCAGCGGCAAGACAACCGCGTGCTGATGCACGCGGCTCGCCGGATCCCGTTTTTCAACGGGTTGTTAACACATTCTTTCAAACGACGGCAAACAGTACCCTTAGCGCACCAGGAGGAACTCGCCGCTGTTGACCAGCGCCCAGGTCAGGTCGCTCCAGGCGGCCGCTTGGCGCGGGCCGTACTGCCGCAGGGCGTGCAGGGCCATTTGCAACTCGGCCCGGCTGGGCCGACGCGAAAGCGTGGCCTGAAACAGGTAGATCACTTTTTCCCGCGGCCGCACATCCCGACGGCCAAGCAGTTGCTGCAGAAGCAGCGAACGCTGCGGATCGGTCACCTGTTCCACCAGGGGGCCGTTCCACATCAGCAGGGTTTGCGTCAGCGAGGTTTCCCACAGCGTGGCCTCGTTGTTCTCGTCGTTGTTCAGGTCGAACATGAACCGCTGCACCCAGTGCTGCCGCTGCACGCCGTGGCGGGCCAGAGGGAGGCGGTCCGGAGCTGTTCCGGCCAACAGGCTCAGGGAGTCGTAGAGCTGCTCGGGGCGCATCTGCCGCATGTAGAAGCGGCTGAAAAGCGGCGGCTGGCCGGTGGTGGGATCGTCGAAGCTGCCCCGGGGCACCCGGCTGGAAAGCCCATAGGGCCGCGAAAGCACGATCCAGCTCATCAACCGCCGCAGGTCGTAGCCGGCCGCGGCGAACGCCCGGCCCAGCTTGTCGAGCAACTCCGGGTGGGAGGGGGGGTTGTGCGGTCCCAGGTCGTCCACGGGCCGGGTGAACCCGTAGCCCAAAAATGCGGCCCACAGCCGGTTCACCGCCGCCTGGCCAAAAAGGGGCGAGGAGACCACCAGCCGGGCCAGCTCGCGGCGGCGGTGCACTTGCTCGATGCGACCGGCCGGGTCGATCCGCCGCCCGTCCAGGAACGTGGGATAAGCCACCTTGAGCAATCCGTTGCGCAGCTCGTAGTACACCTCGGCCTGGTCCCAGTGGGGCTGTGCTCCCTCGCCGGGGAAGTCCCGATCCACCAAGCGGTACACGCCCCGGGCCTGGCCGCGTTGGACTCGGGCCTGGCGGAAAAAGGCGTTCAGCCCCCAGAACTGGCTCTGCTTCCACTGGTTGAAGGGGTGGTTGTGGCACTGGGTGCATTGCACCTGGGTGCCGAGGAAGACGCGGGCGGTTTGGGCCGTGGCCGTCACCGCCTTGGCGTCCAGGTGCTTGAGCAGGAAGTTGACCGCCCCGGAGTAGTCCGGCTGGCCCGGCCGGTTGCTCCCGGTGGCGGTGAGCAGCTCGGCACAAAGCTGGTCGTAGGGTTTGTTCTCCAGCAGGGCCTGGTAGAGGTATTCCTGCAGCCCGGCCCGATAAACGCGCCGGCCCATCGGCCCGTCGGTGCGGCCGATCAGCCACACGGTCCACACGCCGGCCCAGTTGGCCGCCCATTGCTCGCGGTAGCCTTCGCCGTAGAGAAGTTGCTGCACCAGGCGGCGTTTTTTCTGCGGGAGGGGGCCGGGGGCTTGCTCGAATTGCCGCAACTCTTCCACCGTGGGCAGGCGGCCCAGCAGGTCCAAGTACACCCGGCGGCACCAGGTGGACTGGGAGGCGTCTTGGGCCACGGGCACTTGCTCTTCCTGCCAGCGGCGCCGGATGAGCCGATCGATCAGCGCCACCACGTCGGCATCGCGGATGCGCGGAGAACCCCCGGAGGCGGGAGCCACCCCAGCAGGCTGAGATGCCGCAGCCGGCTTTTCTCCTCGCGGCGGAGGAGCCACCAGGGGTGGGAACTGCTGGGCCAGGCGGGAGCGGGCCGGCGGCTTGGGCTGCCTGGGGGATTCCATCCGGGGCGACTTGTCTCCGGCGGTACTTTCCGGCGGCAAGGAGTGCGGCTTGCTCCGCTGTCGGGAGGGAGTGGGCATTTCTGCCCGGGAGCCCTCAGCCGGCCGGGGCTGGGGCCGGGGAGAAGTCTGCTGGGTGCTGGACTGCGCGGGATGCGGCTGGGGCTGCTGCACCACCTCCGGTCCAGGAGTGCCGGACGTGGGCCAGAGCGTCCACACCCCGACGGCCACCGCCAAGCAAGCCACGCACGCGGCGGCCCACAGCTTCCACAAGCCTCCACGACGGCCCGGCCTCCCAAAGGGCGCATCTTCCTGGACTCTGGGGCCGGCAGCCCCCGGTTGCCCCGGGCCGGAAGGTGTAGCCAGCGGAGTCGTCTCGGGAGCCGGGGCACGGGGAGTCGCCGCCTCGCAGTAGCCCAACTGCGCAAGCACGCGGCGGGTCAGGTCCGGCGGGCGGACCTGGCCCAACAGCTCTTCCAGGGCGGCATCCAGGATGCGTTCTTCTTCGGGCTTCATGATCGCTGGCGTTGGATGCAATCGCGGAGGGCCTTTTTGGCCCGTTGCATCAGGTTTTTGGCCCCGTGCTCAGTCATTTCCAGTTGCCGGGCGATTTCGGCTCGCGGCAACTGCTGCTCGAACCGCAGCCGCAGGGCCAGTTGGGCTCGCTGGCGAAGCTGTCCCCAGCACTTGCGCAGGGCCGCCAGCAGCCACTGGCCATCCTCCTGTCCGGCCCAGTCCTCCCAGAGCTGGTCCAGCAGCTCCACGTCCCCGACCAGTTGCATGCGGCGGTCTTTTCGATAGGCGGAGACGGCCAGGTTTCGGGCCACGCGGCGCAGGTAGGCGGCGGTGCTGGCATCGCTGCGCAGCTCCACGGGATGTTGCAGCACCCGCACGAAAGTTTCCTGCACCAGGTCTTCGGCCAAGGAGGCCTCGCAGCCCAAGGCCCGTAAATAACGCCAAAGCCCCGCCTGGTGCTGCTGCACCAGCCGTGCGACTTCTTCCGGGGACAGAAGCGCAGAACGGGCCATCTCTTAAGGACTAGCGCCGGGGAAGGGGAAATGTACTCAGGCTTTCTCCATTTTTTTCCACCGCAGGCGGTGCCGAAAGCATTTTCCGCCCCCGAAGCGGAAACTTCCCCACCCGGGGCCGACGCCGACTGCCGGACCCCCCGGACCGCAGGGTATAATTGACCACACGATTGGGGGATCACCAAGGACTTGTCCGCCCGTGGTGCGAGGTTTCCGTGGCTGCTTGTCGCTGCAGTGGGAAGTGGCATGTACCGGGCTGCGTGCTACCGGTCCTGATGCTGCTCTTTCCCGCCATCCTCCCTGCTGCTTCACCTCAGGAAGAACTTCAACAACTGCTCCGCGACTACCGCCGCAGCCTGGACCAGTTGGCCCAACGAGCCCGGCAGGCCGGAGAAACCAAGCTGGCCCAGCAGGTGGCCCAGTGGCTGCCCCGGCTGCCGGAGCAGTTGGCGGTGGTCTATCTGCTGGAGGAGGAGTCGATGGCTGCTTCTTCCCCCCCGACGGGTGGGGAGCCCCAGGAGGAAGAGCCTCCCCCGTCCCGTTCCCCACTGCAAGAGGAGTTCCGCCAACTGCGGCGCCGGCAGGCCGAGGCGTTTTGGCAGCTTGCCCGCCGGGCCGCCCGCGAGGGGCAAGTGGCCCTGGCCTTCCAGTGCCTGAACCACGTCGCCCGGGACAACCCGGACCACCCGCAGCTTCGCCGCTTTTGGGGCTTTCGCCGCTACCGGGGCCACTGGGTCCGCTCGCTTGCCGCCAGCCGGTTGCGGCGCGGCTGGGTGGATCACCCTCGCTGGGGCTGGCTCCCCAAGGGGCACATCCAGCGTTACGAACAGGGCCAGCGCCGCGCGGACAGCCGGTGGGTTTCCCGGGCCGAGGCGCAGCACTACCACCGCAACCCCCGCACCCCCTGGCAGGTGGAAACCCAGCATTTCGTGGTGGAAACCACCACCTCGCTCGAACAAGGCGTGGCCCTGGCCCGGCGGCTGGAAAAGCTGTTCCACGTCTGGCGGGTCGTGTTTGCCGCCTACGCCTACCGGCCAAGCCAGGTGCGCAAGGCCTTGGACTCGCCGCGAGGGCTGCCCGGGCCGCGGATCAAGTTCCGCGTGATCTATTTCGCCACCGAGGAGCAGTACCGCCAGGCGTTGCGGCAGCACTTACCCCCGCAGGTGCGCACGTTCGGCCTTTACCTGGCTCCGCTGCGACGCAGCTTTTTCTTCGTGCCCGAGGAGCCGGATGATCCCACCTTGTTCCACGAGCTAACGCACCAGTTCTGCTACGAAACCCGCCCGGTAGCCCGCCAGGCGGGCCGCCAGGCCAACTTCTGGATCGTCGAAGGCGTGGCTTGCTACATGGAATCGCTGCAACTGCAAGGAAATCGCGCGGTGCTGGGCGGCGTGGACGCCGATCGGGTGCAGGACGCCCGGCACTACCTGTACCACGATCGCTTCTACCTGCCGCTGGAGCGGCTGTGCGCCTTGGGGATGTCGTCGCTACAGCAACACCCGCAGATCACCAAGCTCTATGCCCAAGCGGCCGCCTGGACCCACCTGCTGATGCACGCCCAGGGGGGGCGTTATCGGGCCGTGCTGATGGAGTACCTGGACCAGATTTTCCGCGGGCGGGACGATCCCGGCACGCTGCGCCGGCTGCTGGGCCGTTCCTGGCAGGAGCTGGATGCCCAGTACCGGCAATTCCTGCAACTGGAGGACGCCGACCTGGCCGCGCTGGCCAAGCCGGAACGGGTAGAGTACCTGGTGCTTTGCGGCACCCGGGTCAGCAACACCGGACTGGCCCGGCTACCCCGCATGCCCCGCCTGGCCTGGCTCGACCTGGCCGGAACAGCCGTCACCGATCAGGGGCTCAAGCACCTGCTCCGCTGGCCCGCCCTGCGGCGAGTGGACTTGTCTGGCACGGGCGTGACCGACCAAGGGCTGGCACTTCTTGCTCGGCTGCCCATGCTGGAGCAGCTTCGGCTCCGAGGGACGCGCGTCTCTGCCGGGGCCGTGGCCCGCCTGCGCAAAAAGCGTCCGGGGCTGAAAGTGGTGCTGGAGGACCCGAAGCCGTGACCGGCAACCGGAGCCGTCGCATCCGGTTGGCCGTTCTTCGCCGGCTCGCCAAGCCTCCAAGCCCCCAAGCCATCGCCTCCGCGGGCTTACGCCCGCGGCTCGCCCTTCGCCCCCCGCGTAAACGGGGAGGCTCTTGGTTGTGCAAGTTGACGTTTGTTCTCACCCCGGTGCGGCAGCACCACCCCAAGACCCAAGACTCACCCAATTGGAAAATTGCTTTCCGCGTGGCTAGGATAGTTTTCTTGAACTGAGGCGAGAAACCGATACCGTGATTTTGCATCAGGGGCACTGAAGTCATGCCGTCGTTATCCGAGCTGGCTGGGCATCTGCTGGATCGGATCGCCGCTTCGGTCAGTCGCAGTGCGCTGTTGCGCTGTAGTGCGTCGCGCAAGCAGGGGGGGGTGGCGGACCTGCGCTGGTTCGACTGCCTGGGCCGGGAAAAGCCGGAGGAGATTTTCTCCCAACTGCTCGCGGGTCAAGCGGTCAGTTGCCAGTTTCGCCTGACTAATCCGGAAAAAGAAGCTGGCGAGGGGGAAAAGGGAGCACTCCAACAGGACCAGCGCCGACAACAAAAGGACCCGCAATGCCAACTGTACCAGATGCTTCAGCGGCGCATCTGTCGCCGTGCCGAACTGGCTCGTCGGGAAACCGGCGTACACGCCCTGTGGTTGGGCTACCCGCTGCTTTACGCCCATACCTTTGGAGACCCGGCGCATTACGTTCTGGCTCCCCTGCTGCTTTGGCCGTTAGAGATCGTGTTTTCGGCCAAACAAGCCGGTCGGGTCACACTGCAACTGTTCCAAGAAACAAAAGATCCGGTGTTGAACGATCCGCTAGCGGCCCGCGTGCAGGAATATCTGGGCGTGGAGCTTTCGCTGCCGGAACTGGAAGAAGGAAAAGCGTTTGACATCCTGGCATTGCGCAATTACGTGCAGCAGGTGGCCGAACAGCTCGGCGCGGGGAGCTGCGAAGGTTTTCCCTCTCTGGAACCGGTGCCGGAGCGGAAGTCCCTGGGTCGGGGGCCGCGGGTGTACTCCTCGGCCGTGCTGGGTTACTTCCGCTGGCCGCTCCCTTCGATCCTGAAGAACCTGCAGGAGTTGCAACAGCAGCAGCTGCCGGCTCCCCCGCCTTTGGCCCGACTGCTCGACCCGCAAGCAGCCGCCCCGGAGGAGAAGGCCGCTGCCGGAGCGGAGGATTTCCCTGGGCGTGCCGCTCCCCCGCCGGAGAAGGATCGCTGGTTGGTTTGTCCGGCCGACGACTCCCAGCAGCAGGTGGTGTTTCGGGCGCGCGAGGCTTCCGCGTTGGTGGTGCACGGGCCGCCTGGGACCGGCAAAAGCCAGACGATCGTCAACCTGATCGCCGACGCCCTGGCCCACCAACGCACCGTGCTGATGGTGTGCCAGAAGCAAGCGGCCACGCGGGTGGTGATGGAGCGTCTTCGGGCCGTGGGCCTGGACTCGCTGTGCGTGGAGCTTTACGACCCGGAATCGCAGCGGAGGGCCTTCTTCAGAGAAGTTCGGAATGCGGCCAAAAACCACCCGGATCCGGAACAAGGAGAACTGTTCGCTGGATCGAATCGCGAGAAGCTCATCCAGCAACTGGAACAGACCGAGCGCCGGCTGGAAACCTATGCCAAGGTATTGCACCACCCGGATCCCGCATCGGGCCTCACCCGAGCCCAACTCTGGCAACACCGCGGACGGTTGCAGCAAACCTGGGGAAGGCTGCCTCAGCTTGAACATCTCAAGCCCGTTCTGGCCAAGTGGTCCTACCAACAACTCCAGCCACTGCTGTCCCAGGTAGATCAGTGGGCCCAGTGGGTTCGGCGTAGCGGCTGGGGGGCTACCCCTTGGGCCAATCGCCACGGGCACATTCGCTACACGCCCCAGCTGCTCTCCCAGGTGGATCGTTTCCTCCGTCCTTTGCGCGACTGGAATACGCGCTACACCAAGTTGATCCAACACCGCCCGGTGCTCGATTGCTCGTGGGAGAGCCTGGACCAAACCCGTCGAGGCTGCCAGTTGGCTCTGCAACTGCTCAAACGCCTGGGGGAGCTGGACTCACTTCAGGGCGAGTTGCTGGGGAGGCTGTTTCAGCGTTGGGACCTGGGCACCGCGGGCTCTTTGGCCTCGCTGAAGTCGGTGCTGGGCGGGGTGCGGATGGAAGCCTGCCTGGAGTTGGCCCGAGGGACCACTCCCCAATGGCTCCAACAAGTGGCCCCCTTGAGTGACAACCTGCGGCAGCAGCTCCACCAGGCCGCCAGCTGGTTGGTCCAGGTGCCGGAACATCTACGGCACCGCTTCGCCGAGTTGCACCAGCAGGGGGTAAGCCAGGAACAACTCCTGGCCCTGGAACAAGGGCTGGAACGCCTGAAGGCCTTTGTCACCAGTGCCGCCACCGTGTCCTTGCTGGAGCAAGCCTTGCAGGAAAACGCTACGGGAGAAACCGCTTTCACCCTCCCGGAGCAGGGTTACCAACTGCTGGAGGACTTGAAATACCTGGGCTGGAAAGAGCTTGCCCCGGCTCAACTGGTGGATCGGCGCAGGCTGCTGGAGAGTTATCGTCGGGCATGCCGTTCCTGGTGGCCTACAGCCTGGTGGCGGAGAATGCGGCTGGGGGCGCAACTGGAACGATTCTCCCGGGAGAACTGGCCGGGGAAGACATCTTGGAACACGGCCTGCGTGTCGTAGAACAAGCATCGGCTCTGCGGCGTCAGCTTGCCGCGCTTTTGCCTCCCCTGGTGCACAAACAGCTGGAAACCGAACCTCTGCTGGCCACCCTGGAAGCGCTTGCCGATTGGTCCCTCTGGCAGCGGGAAATTCCTCCCTTGCGTGGAGTGTTGGAGGAAAGCCCTTGGCTACGGGAACTGTGGAACGAGCTGCGCAGCCCGGCATCCCACCCCGCCCAACGCAGCCGGCTCTTGGAACAGGCCCGTCTGCTGGTCCAGGGACTGCGTCGCGCAAGCGTGGTATTGCCTGCGGTTCCGCAGCGGGATGTGCTGCTGCAGGCCGAACAACTTCATCGGGCCTTGCAGCTTCGGGAGCAAGAGCAGCCACTGGCCGCCGAATTGGCCAACCATTTGCGCCCCTTTGGCGTTTCGGCAACCGTTTGGGGTTCGGCTTTGCAAACGGCCCAGAAAACGCTCCACCTGCTGCACTTTGTGCAACAATGGACCGCCCTGGAA
>JALSGI010000792.1 GCA_026982835.1 Planctomycetota bacterium
GCAACTGGCCCTCCAGCGACTGGGGTTTGCCCTGCTCCAGCTGGTCCACCCGCAAGGTGTAGCTCTTTCCATCCGCCCAAAGCACCACCACCCCACGGGAGCCGTACTGCTGGGCCTTTTGCGGGGGGAGACACTGAAGGAACGCCTGGGTTTCCTCCCGCGTGGGAGCAAGCCAGAAGGTGATCGTCCCTCCGCCCACGCGGCGGCGGTCGGGGATGCCGCGACCGGAGGATCGGGCGTGCGGCGAGCCGGCTCGCACTTGCAGACTGACCGGTATCCAGCGCTCCTCGGGCACGGTTTCGGTTCGGGTCTTGCCGGTTTCCGGGTCCACCACCTGCCGCGGCGGAGCGCTGATCCGCAGCTCCACGGCCGGGGTGGCGATCTCGTCGCAGTCGGCGTAGTAGTCCAGCACCTCGACGCGGATGTTTTCCTGGGCCAGGGCCGGGTGCTGGAGCACCCCTTGGTCCCGGCGGGCCAGGCTCCAGGGGAACCAGCCCAGCCGGGTGCCGAAGTCCTGCCAGTTGAACGGCCCGGTCCGAAGCGGCACCTCCAGCACTTTCATCGCCCCGTGGCCGCCGGAGTCCGCCTGGTGGGGCACGATGGTCAATTCCAGCACGGACTTGTCTTCCAGGGCGTAGCGATTCGTGGTGCCCTCGAACAGGGGCATTTGGGCGTCGATCCCCCAGCGGTTCTTCAGCAGGCAACCAAACAGCAGCACCAGCAGGCCCAGGTGGGTGATCACGAACCCGGTCTGGTACCGTTTCCAGGGAAAGCGGATCACCGCGGCGCAGAAGATGTTCACCGCCAGCAGTGCGCCCAGGGCCAGGAACCACCAGGTTTGATACACGCCGAAGTGGACGCCGCGGGTGCCGTAATACTTCTCCACGAACGTACCGTAGGCCAGCACGACGCAGAGGGTCGTCAGCAGACCCACGGCCAGCTCTAGCGAGGCCAAAAACTCGAACGTGCCCAACAGAAGGCGGACCCCCCAGGGCTGGTCGGGACGACGCAGGCGGATGCGAGCCATGAACTTTGCGGCAACAGGCGGGAATCGTGCTTAGGAAGGTGTACCAGCTATGTGAAATTATACCCCAGCCCAAGCTGCAAAGTACAGACAACCCCCCACCTTTCGGCCTATAACGGCTATTGGCCGATCCGATAGAAAAGGCTTTCCCCGGGCCGGTTCCTGGCCGGCGGGGATTGCCCGACGGAAAACGCCGCTTCCCGGAAGATGCAAAACACCGCGGGCCGAGGCGACCCGGCGATCCTTCTATCCCTCGAACAGCCCCAGAATCAGGTCCATCAAGCTGCTGTTGTAACTGTAGGGGCCGTCCCAGCTCCACATGTGCATCACCATGTCGAACATCATCATGCCGGTGATAGCAAGGAAAATGAACAGGAAGGCCAGGCCAGTGACCGTCCACCCGGAGAATGGGGCCTCGGGCGCGGCCACCATCATGGGCATGGGAGCCACGGCCGCCTCCGGTTGGGCTTCCTGGCTGAGCACGGTCTGGGACTCGGCATCAAACGGTTCGTCGTCCAGGGCAATGACCTGGGAGCCGCTTTCGGTGTCTTGATCGTCCAGTTCCAGGGCGGGCGTGAGGTTGAATTCGTCCTCGCTGGGCAGGTCTTCCACTTCGCCGGAGGAGTCCGAGGGGACCAGCTCCTCGGCATCCAGGTCCAGCGGCTCTTCCAGGCTCAGGCCGCTGTCATCGGCCGTGCCCAGCGAGATGCCGCTGTCGGAAAGCCCCGGCGTGGCCGGAGCACTCTGGCTCAGCACCAGGTCGTCCTCGTTGAACTCTTCCACCCCGCCGCCGGGTTGGGGCTGCGGTGTCACCACCCCGGCCGAACCGGCAAGCAGCGGATCGGAGGCCCCGCTCACCGATTCCCCCAACACCAGGTCGCTGGCCCCAAACTCCACGGCCGAATCGGCAGGGGGCGAAGGGGCGGGCGCTTCCTCCGGCTGGCTGAAGGTCAAGGAGAGTTCGCTATCAGGCGAAGGGGGGGCGACCTCCGGCAATTGTTCCTTCTTTTTCTCTTTGCTTGACTTGGCTTGGGAATCCTCCAGCAAGAACGAGGGGAGCTCTTCTTCGGCCGATTCTTGCTGTTGCTTCTGTGCAGAGGGCTCGGCAGGAGCCGCCGTGGGCTGTCCGGCCTCCGGGGCCGGAGGCGGGGTGGGAGCCTGGCCCAGATCGTCCAGGTCGGCCAACGCCAGGTCGCTTTGCCCGCCCGGGTTCGGAGTGGGAACCAGCGTCACATCGCTCCCCCCCTCGCTGGAGGGGACCAGCTCCACGTCGCTTCCCCCTCCTTCCTGCACCACGGAGGGCTCACTCTGCAGTTCCAGGTCGCTTTCCGGGTTGGTCACATCGGCCGTTTGGGCCCCAATGACGGTGCTGGGGCTGCTGCCCAGTCCGCTTTGGCCCAGCGCCTCTTCGCTCAGCAGCACCGAGTCGCTGGTCCCTTCCGGGGTCGGCTCGCCCACTTGCAGGACCGAGTCCCCTTCGGCGGGCTGGGCGGGGACAGCTTCAGCTCGTTCTTCCAGGTAGCGCTGGATCTCGTCCTCACGGTACTTCCAGCCCGCCCCGTCGCGCACGCCGAAAATCTTCCGACGCTCGCGCAACTGAGTCAACTCGTCCGTGGTGATGCCCAAACGCTTGGCGGCTTCTTCGGGCGAGAGCAAGTTGGCCATGTTCTAGTTCCCTCGTGCTGGGATAGGGGCAGCGGCCGCCCCGCCCGGGGGTTGCACCAGCGTGCGCACTTCCCGGGGCAGCGGCTTGGCTCCGTTGAAGTTTTCCAGTTGCAGGTCCCAACCGATCTGGCGTACGGCTTTCAGCTGAATCCCGCCGCTGTCCAAGTCGATGTGATACACAGCCAGCACCCGACGGAGCGGGTCCAGCACGACCACTTGCTGCACTTGCTTGTGCACCACCGGCGGCAAGGCCACCAAGGAGCCGCCCTCGGAAAACGCCCGCAGCGACCCTCGCTGGCCCTCGGCACCCGAGGTGCACCACCACACAAGTACCAACGCAACCAGCAAACCGGCCCCAAGATACCGTCTCATACCCTCAGCCTCCCTGCGTTGCGGGGCCTTCCTTACTTCCATTCTAAAAAGGCCCCTGGAGGATTCAAACAAAAAACCACCCGAAACCGCGCCCCGTGACCCCCCTGCCCTGCCCCCCCGGCTTGTGCCGAACCGGCCCGTGCTGCCGGGGCAAAAGGCCCCAGCCAGCCTACTGTAGCCTGAGCCCGACTCGGCCAACAACCCCAAGTGCTCCCGCGGCTCCACCCCCGCAACAGAACGAGCTTGCCCCGGGCGAAAAATCCGCCAAGATGAGGGGCAGGTAAACCGCGTTTCCCGCATCCCCTGCCCCGTGTCCGCATGACCCAACCCACCACAGCCCTGCTCCTCAGCGGCGGTCTGGACAGTGCCGTATTGCTGGCCCACCTGCTTGGCCAAGGCCAGCGGGTGCAGCCGTTGTTTGTTCGCTGCGGGCTGGTGTGGGAGGGGGCCGAGCTGGCCGCTATCCAGAGGCTGCTGGAAGCACTCGGCTGCGATAACCTCTTGCCACTTGTGGTGTTACAACAACCGGTAGAGGACCTCTACGGCCCCCATTGGAGTCTTACCGGCCAGGGAGTGCCCGATGCCGCCACCCCGGATGAGGCCATGTATCTGCCCGGCCGTAATCTGCTGCTGGTGACCAAGGCCGCCCTGTGGTGCCAGTTGCACGGAGTAGGCCGCCTGGCCCTGGGCGTGCTGGGCCCCAACCCCTTTGCCGACGCCAGCGAAGCGTTCTTCCAGGCGTTGCAGCGGGCCGTGGAGCTGGGCGGCGGGCGCACCGTGGAGCTGCTTCGCCCCTTCGGTTCCCTGACCAAAGACCAGGTACTTCAACTGGCCGACGGCGTGCCGCTGGAGCTGACCTTCTCCTGCGCCGCCCCGCAAGGGGAGTTGCACTGCGGCCGCTGCAACAAGTGCCACGAGCGCCGCGAGGTGTTCCGCCGCCTGGGCCGGGCGGACCCCACCGTGTATGCTGTGCCTGCCGGGTGAGCCGGCGTGGCAGGCCGGCCTCTCCCTGCCCCGAACTCGGAAAACCACAGATGTACCGCGTCACACGCCAGATCGATTTTTGCTACGGTCACCGACTGCTCAACTACGAGGGCAAGTGCCGCTACTTGCACGGCCACAACGGCCGGGTGTTCATCGTCATCGAAGCCGACGAACTGGATGCCCGCGGCATGGTGATGGACTTTTCGGACATCAAGGACGTGATGAAAGAATGGATCGACGGCAACCTGGACCACCGGATGATCCTCCATCGGGACGACCCGGCCGTGCCGGCCCTTCAGGAGTTGGGCGAGCCGCTTTTCCTGCTGGACTGCAATCCCACGGCCGAGAACATCGCCCGGGTGATCTTCCAAGTGGCCCGCGAGCACGGCTTCCCCGTGGTGGAAACCCGGCTCTGGGAAACCCCCAACTGCTACGCCACCTACCGGGCCTAGGGAGCCCCTTGCTCTGGCAATCCGAGGCACCGTTCCCTTTGCAACAAAGGAATCCTGCCCATGTTGATCCTGGTTACCGGTTGCACGCGGGGGTTGGGCCGGGCCATGGCCCAGGGGTTCATCCAGCAAGGCCACACCCTCATCGGCTGCGGCCGCAACGCCCAGCAGGTGGAAGAACTCCGCAAGACCTGGGGCTCGCCCCACCGGGTGGATGTTGTCGATGTGGCCCAGGACCAGCAAGTGCAGCAGTGGGCCCAGGCGGTGCTGGAGTCGCACGGGGCGCCGGAGCTTTTGATCAACTCCGCAGCCTTGATCAACCGCAACGCCCCGCTGTGGGAAGTGCCGCCGGAGGAGTTCTCCGCCGTGGTGGATGTGAATATCAAGGGCATCTACCACGTCATTCGCCACTTCGTGCCGGCGATGATCCGGCAGGGCCGCGGGGTGATCGTCAACTTCAGCTCCACCTGGGGGCGCACCACTTCGCCGGAGGTGGCCCCTTACTGTGCGACCAAGTGGGCCGTCGAGGGGCTCAGCCAGGCCCTGGCCCAGGAGCTCCCCCAAGGAATGGCCGCCGTGGCGCTCAATCCCGGGGTGATTAACACCGACATGCTGCAAAGCTGCTTTGGGGCGGCGGCTTCGTCCTATCCGGGTCCGGAGCAGTGGGCCCGCCGGGCAGTGCCGTTTTTGCTCAAGCTGGGTCCGCAACACAACGGCGAGTCGCTCACCGTGGGCTAGGGGTCGTGAACGAGCAGGCGCACCGCTGGCCGCATCCGGCCTGGCTCCCCGAGGAGGAGCTTTGGCGGCAGTGCCGCGTGGAGTTTTCGCGGCGTCGCGGCCCCGGCGGCCAGCATCGCAACAAAGTGGAAACGGCCGTGCGACTGGTGCATCTGCCCACCGGATTGGTGGTCGAGGCCCACCGGCGGCGAAGCCAGGCGGAGAATCGCCGCCAGGCGCTTCGGCAACTGCGGCTGAAGCTGGCCCTGCAACACCGCACGGCGATCCCCCGGGAACAAAAACCCAGCGCGCTGTGGCAAAGTCGGTTGCGGCAGGGCAAGCTGGTGCTGAATCCCCGGCATGCCGATTTCCCCTTGCTTCTGGCCGAGGTGCTGGACCACCTGCAAGCCTGGCACTGGGACCTGCCCGCGGCGGCCCGGCACCTGGGCACCACCACCAGCCAGCTGGTCAAGCTGCTTAAACACGAGCCGGCTGCGCTGGAGCTGGTGAACCAGCACCGCGTGCAGCAAGGACTGCCCAAGCTGAAGTGAGAGGCAACCCATGCCGGAAGCGGATCGCCAGCGGTGGAACCAGCGCTACTGCCAGGAAGGCCCGATGGACCGCAAGCCCCATCCGTTCCTGGTGGAGATGTTTCCTCACTTGGGGCCCCCGGGGCGAGCGTTGGATGTGGCCGGGGGGGCCGGTCGCCACGCCCTGTGGCTTGCCCGGCGAGGCTGGCAGGTAACGCTGGTGGATATTGCCGACGTGGCGCTGCGCATGGCCCAGCAGGCTGCCAGGGAGTGCAACATGCCGGTTCGTTGGGCCACCCCCCTTTCTCCCCTGCCCTGCCCCGAAGAGCCGCCGCCGGAAAACGCCTCTGCTTCGGGCGGCTCGGTGCTGCTAGCAGAACACGACCTGGAAGAACGCGGTTTGCCGGAGGGCCAATGGGAGCTGGTGCTGAATATCTATTACTTGCATCGGCCGCTTTTTGCCCAGGCGGCCTCGCGGCTTGCTCCCGGTGGACACCTGCTGGTGGTGCATCCGACGCGCAAAAACCTCCAGCGGCACGCCCGGCCCCCGGAGCGGTTCCTGCTCGACGAGGGCGAGCTGCCTTTGCTGCTTTCCGGGCTGGAGATTCTTTACCACGAGGAGCGGTGGTTTGAAAACGGGCGGCACGAGGCCCGACTGCTGGCCCGGCGGTGCGATCCTTCTCCATCACGCGGTTGATTTAGACCTTGGGCACCGCGTGGGCTTGGGTGAGGGAGGCTCAGCGCCCTGCGGCGGCCTTGGGCGGGCGGCGTGTCGAGGCGGGCCAGCGCCAGTAAGCCTGACCGGCTGCCGGATTGATCGGCGAGCGCGGCAGCGTGGCGTTCCAGCGGAGCAGTTTTTCGGCCAGTTGTTCCACCAGTTCCGGGTGCTCCGAGGCGATGTTGTCCCGCTCGCCCGGATCGCGCACCACGTTATAAAGCTCCACGCGGCTGCGGTCGGGGTTCATCAGCAACTTGAAATCGCCCTGGCGAATAGCCAGCCGGGGCGGATGGTGCCACGGGTGCCCAAACACCCGGTAGCGCCACTCCCAGTAGCAGGCCCGGCGGCGCTTCCGCACCGCTCCCAGCCACACATCGCTCATGTCCTCGCCGTCCAGGGCCAGGTTCTCGGGCACCTCCACTCCGGCCAGCCGACACAACGTAGGCAGAAAATCCACGCCGTTGACCACCGTGGTGTCGTTCACCTTGCCGGCCGGCACGTGTCCCGGCCAACGCAAAATAAACGGCACGCGGATGCCCCCTTCGTAGATGCTACGCTTGCGTCCTCGCAGCGGGCCGGTGCTCCCCACCCCGCTGTGGGCGGCGTTGCGAATCTGAAAATCCTCCGGTCCGTTGTCGCTGGAAAAAATCACCAGCGTCCGTCGGCCTGCGGGAAGCTGGTCCAGTTGCTCCACGAAGCGGCCGATCTGCCGGTCCATCTCCAGCAAGGCGGCGTAGTAGATTTGGGCCACGCCGTAGAACTTCACTCCGCCGGGGTGGAACCGCTTCACCCGCTCCAGTTGTTCCGGCGAGGGATTCAGCGTGGCATGCACGTCCGAAAGCCACACGTTGACGTAAAAAGGGCCGTCCTGGTGCCGGCGGATGAACTCCAGGGCGGCTTGCAGGATGTCGCGGGTGGCGTGGGGGCGATTGCGGGGGTTCCAAATATCCAGCGGCGGCACGCCGGGGATGCTGCTGAACTGTTCGGTCCGATAGACATCCACGCCGTACTCCTTGGGCGGAATGTTGCCCAGGTGCCACTTGCCGAAATGGGCCGTGGTGTAGCCGGCCCGCTTGAGCAGGTCGGTGAGCGTTACCACGTCGGGGTCCAGGGCATCGGGCATCCCCCGCAGGGCGTTGGTTTTGTGCCGGGCAAAGTGGCCGAAGACCCGATGCCGGGCCGGGTACTGGCCCGTCATGATCCCCACCCGACTGGGCGAGCAGACCGATCCGGCCACGTAGAACTGCGTAAACAGGGTTCCCTGCCGGGCCAGGCGATCCAGGTTGGGCGTGCGTACCCGCGGGTTGCCGTAGCAGCTCAGATCGCCCCAGCCCAGGTCGTCGGCGAAGATGAACACCACGTTGGGCCGCAACGGCTTTTCCGGTTCGGCTCCTCGGGCACCCAGGGCGCCTGCGGCGACCAGTACCAAGGCGGGTAACAAGCAGGTAGTTCGCATGGCATCAGCTCCGGAAAAGAGGCTGGGCGTGATTGTCAACCTTTGCTCCGCGCTTGTGCGTGTACGTGTTTAGCGTATCGCCGATGACTTTGTTTCGGGAAGAACTCTCCCGGGGAGTGCCGTTCTCCTCCGGCTGGCCGGTTTGGTGCACGAATCGGCGTTTTTTCTTGCAACCGGCGAGCCGCCAGCTTCAGCCAGCGGAGAAAAATAACGCAATGTGCTTATTCGGCTCTCCCCGGGCTAAAGCCCGGGGCTCGCCAACCGCGTGCTGACGCACGCGGCTCGCCGGACAAAAATCAACTCTTTTTGCTCTGGAAACACTCCGTCTTATGCTGGCACGTTAAACACGTACGAAGCTGGCGGCTCACCGGTTGCAAGAATTAGCGTTTGTTCTCACTTCGGAGCGGCAGCTCCGGCGCAAGCCGCAGGTCGCAAGCCGCAAGCCGATTTCATCTCTCCCCCCGCTAACGCGGGGGGCTCTTGGTTGTGCAAGTTAACGTTTGTTCTCACCCCGGTGCGGAAGCACCACCGCAAGACCCAAGACCCACGACCCAAGACCCACACGCTGACGTGCGGGGCTCTGTATCCCTCCAAGCCCCCACGCCCGCTCCCTCAGGCCAGCGTGCGCCCGCCGTCGATCACAAACACCGAGCCGGTGATATAGCTGGCCGCATCGCTGGCCAGCAGCACGGCCAGCGGGCCGATCTCCTCGGGCGTGCCCATCCGACCCAGGGGAATCTCCTGTTCAATATCGTGCTGGAGCTGGGGGCGTTGTTCAAACCAGCGGCGGTTCGTGTCGGTGAGAAACGCGCCGGGGGCGATGGCGTTGACCGTCACGCCATAAGGGGCCCAATCGGCCGCCGTGGCCTTGGTGAACATCACCAGCGCGGCCTTGGCCGTCTCGTAGCTTCGGCCCTTGATGTGCGGCACGGCGATCATGGCGCAAATGCTGGCCACGTTGATAATCCGCCCCCAACGGCGCGGCAGCATCGCCCCGCCCAGCAGCTTGGTGCAGACGAACGCCTGGTTGAGGTTCAAGTCGATGATCCGCAACCACTCCTCCAGCGGCATCTCCTCGGTGGGGATGTCGATCCGCCGCCCGCCCACGTTGTTGATCAGAATATCCGGCACACCGTGTTGCTGGAGCACCTGCTGGCACATGACCTCGGCCCCTTGCGGGGTGGAAAGATCGGCCGCCAGCGTGTGGCAGGTGATCTGCTCATCGCGCAAGCGGGAGGCGGCTTCGCCCAACTTTTCTTCGTCGCGGGAGGCGATCACCAACTCGGCTCCGGCCTGGCCCAACGCCTGGGCCATGGCAAACCCCAGCCCGCGACTGCCACCGGTCACCACGGCTTTTTTTCCTTTGAGGTTCAAGCGGTCCCAGAAACTCATGGAGTGGTTCTCCGTTGGATAGTGGAAAAGTGGCAGGCTCTACCGCCCGGCGAGCCGCGTGCGTGAGCACGCGGTTTTTCACAAAACGGCACGAATGCTACTTTGGCTTAGCAACCGGGAGCTTACGCTCCCGGCTCGCCGGTTTGGTGCACAAATGGGCTTTTTTCTTGCCTCGGCGAGCCCCCGGCTTTAGCCGGGTACGTGTTTAGCGTGCTATCAATGATTATTGTGTTTGTGCTGGAGGCGTTCCCTTGTGAGAAAACGCCCAACAAAACCAACACTCTTTTCCGCTGCTTCGGCTCGGCGGGAGCCTCGCCCTCCCAG
>JALSGI010000793.1 GCA_026982835.1 Planctomycetota bacterium
GGGACCTGCCCGCGCTTGCTGACCCGCCTCCCAGGCGACGGATCGCCATGACATCCCATGTGCCAACCAACAAGGTAAAAGGAGTTACCATGCGTCTTTCCGCCTGGCATAAGGTTCTGGCCCTGCTGGTGCTGGGGGTGCCCCTAGGCTGCGCCACCACGACCGATTCGACCGCCTTGCCGCCGATCTCCCAGATCGGTGGCGGCAAGTCGGCCCCGGCGGCTTTGGCCACCCGCGCGACGGTTCCGGCAAAGCCCGCAGCGGCCAATCCCCAGCAGTACGAGGCCGACTTCAAACTGGCCCGCATCCTCGAACGCCGCAAGCAGCCCCAACGCGCCAAGCAGGCCTACCAGGCGCTGCTGCAACGCAATCCTTCCGATGCCAGGGTGTATCATCGGCTGGGCGTGATCGCCGCCCGCGAAGGCCACCTGGACCAGGCCGAACAATATCTCACACAGGCCCAAAAGCTCGGCCTGCACTCGGCCGATTTGCTGGCTGACCTGGGTTACCTGTACTACCTGCAGCACCGGCTCGACGCCGCCGAGCAATACCTGCAACAGGCCCTCAAGGCCGATCCCGGCCACAAACGAGCGGCGGTGAACCTGGGCCTGGTGCTGGGCACGCAGGGCAAGTTCGACAAGGCCCTGGCCATGTTCCGCCGCAGCGGCGACGACGCAGCCGCGTATGCCAACCTGGCCTACGTCTGCACCCAGTTGGGCCAGATGGACCGGGCGATTCACTACTACGACCAGGCCCTCACCCTAAACAAAAACCTGCGGCCTGCCGCTGAGGCCCTGGCCCAATTGGGACAGCGAAAACGACTGCTGAAACAGCAACAGGCCAAGTTGGCTCGGGCCGCCCGGCGCAAACCTGCTCCGCCTGCGGCGAGTCGGCCGGTGACGGCTGCCCACTCGCAACCTTCCTCGGAAAAGAAAACGCTGCGCCAGACGCTGCTGGTGGGATTCTCGCGACAACAAGCCGCTGCTCCCCCGTCCCGGATTTCCCACCCCGGGTATGCGAAAACCCGGCAGAAGCATACCAGGCAGCCCCAATCCCGGCCGGAACAACCTCGTCCAGTCCAGTCCCGGCCGACCCAACCCGCCACGCCGGCTGCCACGCAAAAGCCTTCAAACACGCCGGGTAACCTGACGGCTGAGCTTTGGGGCACCAGCACCAGCAGCGACGTGGGCAGCGGAGTGGACCTTCCCTTCGACCTGGAACCCTAGCCAGCCCTGCCCCCGGTGGCTTTCCTCTTGGCTGCGGCGCTGCTGCGTACGTGTTTAGCGTGCTAGCCCAAGACGAAGCGCCCCCAGAGCAAAAGAGTGGATTTTTGTCCGGCGAGCCGCGTGCGTCAGCAC
>JALSGI010000794.1 GCA_026982835.1 Planctomycetota bacterium
AAGGAGCTGGTCCGCTGGAAGTACCAGCGCTACATCAAGGACTACCTGCGCTGCATCGCCTCGGTGGATGAGAACGTGGGCCGCGTGCTCGACTACCTGGACCGCACCGGGTTGGCCAAGAACACGGTGGTCATCTACACCTCCGACCAGGGATTCTACCTGGGCGATCACGGCTGGTTCGACAAGCGGTTCATGTACGAGGAGTCGCTGCGCACGCCGCTGCTAGTGCGCTGGCCGGGCAAGATTCCCGCTGGCAGCGTGTGCGACAAGCTGGTGCTCAACCTCGACTTTGCCGAAACGTTCCTCGACCTGGCCGGGGCAAAAATCCCGGCGGACATGCAGGGCGTTTCGCTCAAGCCGCTGCTGCTGGGCCGGCAGGTGCCCCAGTGGCGCAAGTCCATCTACTACCACTACTACGAGTACCCCGGCGCCCACATGGTCCACCGCCACTACGGAGTACGGACCAAGCGCTACAAGCTCATCTACTTCTACGGCCTCAAGGAGTGGGAGCTTTACGATCTGAAAAAAGATCCCCGCGAGATGAACAACGTCTATGGCGATCCCCAGTACGCCCAGATGGTCCAGCAGCTCAAGGCGGAACTGAAGCGCCTGCGCCAGCACTACCAGGTCACGCCCGATCCGTTCCCCTATCCCCTGCCGGGCAAGAAGAAGCCCAAGCGTTAAGCAACGTGCAATCCACTTCCACCACCCGCTGGAACTTTGCCGCCTGCCAGCCCCCCCGGGCGGTAGTGCTCGTGGCCGGGGACCGGGAGCCGATTGCCCGACGCGCCCGGGAGCTTCGCCCCCGGCTGGAACAGCACGTTCAGATCGTCCTCTGGGACGAGCACTTCGCTCAGGACCTCGACGCGGTGGAGGCCGAACTGGTGGTGGTCTTCGGCGGGGACGGGTCCATCTTGCGTTCCGCCCGGCAGATGGGCGCCCGGCAGCGCCCCGTACTGGGGGTGAACCTGGGCAACCTGGGCTTTCTGGCCGACGTGAAGCCGGAAGAGCTGTTCGAGGTGTTGCCGCGGGTGCTGCGGGGCGAGTGCCGCGTGGTGGAGCACCTGATGTTCCAGGCCACCGTCTTCCGCGGCGACCAGGTGGTGGCACGTGCCCGGGGACTCAACGAAACGGCCGTGCTGGCCGGCCCCCCCTTTGCCATCTTGCAGGTGGAGCTTTACGTCGATGGCCAGGGCGTGACCACCTACAGTTGCGACGGGCTCATCATTTCCACGCCGGTGGGTTCCACCGCTCACAGCCTTTCGGCCGGGGGACCCATTTTGCGCAAGGACATCCAGGCGTTTGTCATCTGCCCGGTCAGCCCCCACACGCTCACCGTGCGCCCGGTGGTGGATGCGGCCCACCGGGTCTATGAGATGGTGGTCCCGCGTCCCAACCAGGGCACGGCGGTGGTGGTGGATGGGCAGGTTTTGTGCCGCCTGGAGGCGGGTGATCGGGTGCGGGTGGAGCGGGCCGAGGAGGATTTCCTGCTGATCGAGGCCCCGGGCCACAACTACTACCGCACCTTGCGGGAAAAACTCCACTGGAGCGGCAAGCTGCACGGGGCGTAGGGGGCTATGTACACAATACATAAGCCGGGAAACCAACACCGCGGAAGGCGCATTCTGAAAGCCAAGGGGCGCTAGAACCTGGGACGTGCTTTACACCCCCGCGGCGGTTTCCACGTCGCAGCGGTAGATGCGGTTGTGGTATTCTACGTATAGCGCGTCGCCGCGCCCTACTGTGTGGCCGCGGCGAATGATCCTTCCCTGCTCGTTGCGGAGGGCGAAGCGACGGAGCTTCCGCGTGGTTCCGTCCCGGTTGAGTTGGACAAGAAAGAACGTGTCGTGTCGGGTATAGGCACCGGCGAACAGTACCAACTGGTCTTTCACCGCCAAGGCACGGCTTCCGGCCACTGGCGGCTGCCAGTGCGCCACGATCTCCCCCTGGTGCAAGTGGACCAGGGGAAACTCCGTGTAGTAGTAAATCCACACGTCGCACTCCGAAGCCACGTTCATGGCATAGCAATCGAAGATCGGCTCCAGGCCGTGAGCCGGTTCGTACTGGTACAGTTTCTCGCCCGAGGGGTTCCACGCAATCAGCCCCGGGACCCCAATCGGATTTACCCCCCATCCGTAGTTTCCGAATATCCCTTCGTCGAAGTAGCTGGTCCAGATGGTGCCGGAGGCAGTAGCCTGCACGTCCATGATCCCGTCGCCCAGCAGGATCGAGCCAAGCGGTTGTCCCTGGCAGGAGTAGATGCGCCCGTTGCGGTCGTAGTCGTCTTCGGCCCGGCGATAGGACCTGTGGCAGACCAGCAGGAACCGATCCTGCGGCAGGGGTTGGATGTCGTGGATGTTGAGCCTCACTTGGGGGAGGAGCACATCCAGGGTCTTTTTCCCCTGGCGGAAGGCGAGCACGCGGTAGGACTGCGGGACATCGGGAACCGTCTTGACGAAGCTGGCCCCGCCCTCGTCGAGCCGGTAGTCGAGTTCCTTCAGGGCGATCACGGCGTAGATTTGGCCGTCGGGGCCGACGTTCATCCCCACCAACTTTCCCCCCTCCTGGACGAAGGGGGAAAGGTCCACCACCGGCTCCAGGCGCAGCGTCTTGATTTTTGCCTTTGCCATGTTGAAAGCTCTCCCAGCCGATGCTCCCTGCCGGGGCGGAGCGTGCTCCTTTGGCTGACCCTCTGCGGAACAAGGAATTATTTCACCCCGGCAGGCGGTAAAGAAGTGCCTGCGGCCTTCAGAAGTCGATAAACCGCGGGGGGACTGCATCGGCAAGCCAAACCTTTTCATTCCCTTGGTAAAAAGGGATACCCTCCTGGAACGCTTCCCCTGCCCGCACGCAAAGCAGGGCCGGCTGTTTGGCCTTCCGCTTGCCCACCTCAAGGGCCGTCTCTTCGTCCACCGACAGGTGCACGTACTGGCGTCGCATGGGCTTGAGGCCTTCGGCCTGGATGCAGGGGACGCTGGCCGGGCTGGTGCCGTGGAACAGCACCGGCGGCGGCTGGGAGACGCACCGCTTCAGCTTCCCAGGAAGGGAGTGCCCGTACAGGGCGCGGATGCGATCGTTGCATATCTCAAAGCGACGCTTGGAAGCGGAGCGGATCAGGGCTTCCAGGTCGGCTCGTTCCAAGTCGCTCCATCGGGGCCGCAAAGCACGCAAGGCTTCCAGGAGCTGGTCCAGGGGAACCCATCCCTCCTCGTCCATCTCCAGCTCGTAGAGCCAAGGTTCATGCCGCAAGGCATGTGAGATTACCTTGCTTAAGCGGATGTATTCGGCGCGGGACCTTTTCATGGGTCTGGCACCTCCGCACCGGTTCACGGCCGTTTTTCCACGCGTTGAGCTGTTTCGACCAGCGCGAAGCACCAACAGGAGGCTGCTTGTTTTCTGGCACGGTTTTTTCGCTTTTTCAATTCGCCCCGGGCCGAGTTCCGAGGGAGCCCGCCCCCTGGCCGGATTGCGGAAGCTGCGTTTGGAAACAGGCTATGCCGGCAAGCGGCACGGCGCCGGGGGGCAGTGGGAGTACCTGCTAGGGTTACTCTGGCGGCATCACGCGGATGTGCAGCTCGTCCAGTTGCTGGCGATCCACCTCTCCCGGAGCTCCGGTCATCAGGTCCACGGCCCGCTGCGTCTTGGGAAACGCGATCACGTCGCGGATGCTCTCGGCCCCGGCAAAGAGCATCACCCAGCGGTCCAGCCCCAGGGCGATGCCCCCGTGGGGCGGAGCCCCGTAACGCAGGGCCTCCAGCAGGAAGCCGAAGCGCTGCTGGGCCTGCTGCGGGTCGATGCCCAGCACGTTGAACACGCGCTGCTGGAGCTGCGGGTCGTGGATCCGGATGGTGCCCCCGCCGGCCTCGGAGCCGTTGATCACCAGGTCGTAGGCCAGGGCTCGGCAGCGGCCGGGATCGCTTTCCAGGTATTCTACATCCTGCGGGCGAGGAGCCGTAAACGGGTGGTGCTTGGCCTGCCAGCGGCCCAGCTCCTCGTCCCACTCGAACATGGGGAACTCCACCACCCAGGCGAAGTGCATCCGGCCCTCGGGCACCAGGTTCAACTGCGCGGCCACTCGCTTGCGCAGCCCGGCCAACGCGCGGCAGGTCAGCTCGTACTGGTCGGCCACAAACAGCAGCAGGTCGCCGGGCTGGGCTTCCAGGGCCTGGGCGATTTTTTGCTGGAGTGCACGGTCGAAGTTCTTGGCAATGGGCGAGTTGAGCTTGCCCCCTTCTTCCACGCGGAACCAGGCCAGCCCCTTGGCCCCGAAGTCCTGCTGCACGAACAGGGTCAGTTCGTCGATCCCCTTGCGGGAGTAGTGCTTGGCGCCCTGGGGCACGCACAGCCCCCGCACGCAGCCGCCCTGCTGGACCGCCTGGCGGAACACCTGGAATTGCCCCTGGGCCACCAGCGAGGAGATGTCGTGGATTTCCAGGCCGTAGCGCAAATCCGGCGCATCGTCGCCGTAGCGCTGCATGGCTTCGTCGTAGGTCATGCGGGGCAGGGGAAGCGACACCTCCAGCCCGAGCAGCTCGCGGGCCAGGCGGGCCACCAGCGAGTCGATCACCTCCAGCACGTCGTCCATTTCCACGAACGACATCTCCAGGTCCAACTGGGTGAACTCCGGCTGCCGGTCGGCGCGCAGGTCTTCGTCTCGGAAGCAGCGGGCCACCTGCACGTAGCGGTCGTAGCCGGCGATCATGAGAATCTGTTTATAAAGCTGCGGCGACTGCGGCAGGGCGTAGAACTTGCCTGGATGCACGCGGCTGGGCACCAGGTAGTCGCGGGCTCCCTCGGGGGTGCTCCGGCCCAGCATCGGGGTTTCGATCTCCAGAAAGCCCAGCTCGTCGAAGTGGTCGCGCATCAGCTTGGTTATGCGGTGCCGCAGCAGCATGATCTGCTGCATGCGGGGGCGGCGAAGGTCCAGGTAGCGGTGGCGTAGCCGCACCTCTTCGCTGGGCAGCTCTTGGTCTTTTTCGGCCGGGGAGACCGGCGGGGGCTGGCTGCGGTTCAAAACTTCGATCCCCCTGGCCCGAAGCTCCACCTGCCCCGTGGTGAGCTTGGGGTTTTCGGTTCCCGGCGGCCGCCGGGCCACCTGGCCGGTCACACGGACCACGTACTCGGCCCGCAGCCCCTGGGCCAACTGGAGCAGCTCCTGGCCCTCCTCGGGGCTGACCACCACCTGGGTTTTGCCGTAGCGGTCGCGCAGGTCGAAGAACACCGTGCCGCCGTGGTCGCGGATCGTGTCCACCCAGCCGCACAGCGTGCACTGGCTGCCGATGTGCTGCTCGCTCAACTGACCGCAAGTGTGGGTGCGTAGCAAGGCCGCGTCCTTCGGGTTCCGCAAGGGGAGTAGGGAGGCACCGTTTTCAAAGCCGTTAAAGCAAAACGGCATTGTACGCGGGGGGACAAGAAGCGCAAAGGAGGACCAGGGACAAGCTGCGCAGCCGGACCGCAGATGCGGCTCTTGCGTGTCCCTTCCGCAAAAAAAAGAGCACGCATGGGGCGTGCTCCCCGGGGGACTGGGAAAGGCTGTAGGAGGGGGTTTCAGCTACCTGTCATCGTCGTCGGGTTCGTCTTTTTCGTCTTCATCCTCGTCGCGCAAGCGCTCCAGGCGTTCCAGGCGTTCGGTGACGCGCTCCAGGTGGCGTCGGGTTTCCTCCAGCTCGCGCTGGAAGTGGCGCTGGCTTTGTTCCAGCTCGCGGCGCGTTTGGTGCAAGGCTTCGCGGAGTTCGCGGACCACGCGCATCAGTTCTTCCACGACTTCGGAGGGTGGTCCGGGGCGGAACTCCGGACGGCGGATCGCATGGGGCCGAAACGGCGGTCGGTCGCCGGGAGGCCCCGGGCGGCGGAAACGCTCGCGGTGCTCCTCGCGACGACGCTCCAGTTCCTCCTTGAGTTCCTCTGCCCGCCGGCGCATGTGTTCGGCCTCTTCGCGCAGGCCCAGCCGATGAAGCTCTTCGGCGATTCGCAGCAGGCGCTCCAGGCGCTCTTGGGGGCTGAACAGGCGAGGCCGCTCATCCCGAGGCGGGCCGTGGTGCCGCACTCGATGCGGCTGGTGCGGCCTGTCGGCTTCCGGGTGGTGCGGCCGGGGCGGGCCTTCCCTTTCCGGTTCCAGGAGCTGGAAAGCATCCGGGCGGGGCTCCGAACGCGGCTCGTCTTGCGCCGAAGCCGGAACGGCGCTCAGGCCCAGCAGGGCCAGCATCACGGCGGATCGCCGCCACCAGGGTGCAGTACGCATGGCAGGTTCTCCTGTGAAAAAGGGATCAGAAGCCGAAATCACTGCAGCCGGGGCCAGGGCCAACACCAGCCCCAGCCCTAGGCAAATCCACGTCCTCCATCGGGGCGGTTGCCTGGTACTGCCCGAGGAGATGTTTTCTTGCAACAGGCGTTCGATCCGGTTGCCCAGCGGCGAGCGGAACGCCACCGTGCCGCGCCATCCGGGCCCAGAGGGCGAGCCGACCAGCTGGCGAGCGGCGGCCAGCAGGGCTTCGGCCAGGTGGAACCCGGCCTGGGGGAGCCGGGCAGCCGCATCGTCGGCGGCTAGTTCGGCCCACCAACGCCATCGTCGTTGTAACAGCCACATGCCCGGATGCCACCACAGCAGCGCCGTGGCAAACCGCACCAGGGCCAGCCAGAAGGGATCGCGGTGCAGCAGGTGGGCCAGCTCGTGGGCCAGCACGGCCCGTTGTTGGGCAGGAGACCAGAGCCGGGGGAACGCTTCGGGAAGCATTAGCACCGGCGGCCAGTTGCCTCCCAGCATGGGAGTTTCGCTCCCGGGAACAACCACCACTGCCGGGAGCCGCCGCAGCCCAAGCTCTCGGGCCGCCTCTTGTACCTGCATCCAAAGCGGCTCCTGGGGCTCAACCTGTCGCCAGCGCCGCCGGCGAAGATGCCAGTACGCAGCTACGGCCAGTTGGCCTAGCAAAAGAACCCCTGTCCCGCACATCCACATCCGCAGCCAGAAGCCGGCCCCGGGAAGCGCCCAAGCCGAGGCGTTTTTCTTTTGCTCCTCGCCGTGAGGCACCCAAGAGTCCCCACCCGCGGAAGCCGTGCGGGCGGGGAGGGGTTCGAGATCTCGGGGCACAGGGGAAGGAAGCGGAGTTTCGGGGGTAGTTTGAGGGGGCGGGACTGCCGGACTCTGGATTGCAGGACCGCTGGGCAGCACCGGGACCGGGCGGTCCGGCTCGGCCGGTGGGCTTGCCGCGGTACGGGTTTCCGGGGGGCGGGCCGCAAAAAAACCAAACCCTTGCTGGCCCACTGCCTCCACCACCCCCAACCACTCGGCCAGCACCAGCAGGCAAAGCAACAGGGCCGCCGCCTGCAACAGGCGTTTTTTCCACACGGCTTCCCCTGGCAAGCGGCAGGCTAGGTAACATCCCAACAGCACCAGGCTGGCCCCCAGAGCGGTGCGCACCAGCAACGCGGCTTCCAGGGAGAGGGTCCAGGACAGCCCCCAGGGGTTCATACTCCGGCTTCCCCTTTCTTGCGGCGGATGAGCTCTTCCAATTGATCCAACTCCCGGGGATCCACCTGGCGGTGCTCCAGCAAGTGGTTCACCATCTGAGCCAGCGAGCCCTCAAACAGCCGATCCAACAAGTAGGTGGTCAGGTGCCGGGAGACTTGTTCCTCGCTGACCGCAGCCTGATAGACGAACCGGCGTCCCTGGCTGCGGTGGCGCACCAGCCCGCGCGCTTCCATCTTCCGCAGCATGGTGGCCACCGTGGTGTAAGCCAGGGGCCGCGACTGCTGGGTGGCCAGCTGTTGCTGTACCTGGGCCACCGTGGCCTGGCCTTGCTGCCATAACACGCGGAGGATTCGCAACTGCAAATCGCCCAAACGCTCCATAAGGATAAAACCCCCATGAGGGTGACAAGTTCTGCTACCTTGGTAATACTATCGCGGTAGTTGAACGATTGCAAGAGAAATTTCGGGGCCGCAGGTGAGAGGCTCTCCTTGCCCACGGCACACCGGCTGCTTTCGCCCGGGCGGGCCGGAGCCGTGCTATGTTGATAGAGGCGGCCGGATCGACTCTAGCTGCGTCGTCTCCGGAAGCCCCATCAACCCAGTTCTCAAGGAACGCCCCCGGTGCAGGATCAAAGGCCACTTTCGCGGCGCGACTCCCGGGCAGTGCTGCTGCGGCTGCTGGTGGTGTTGTTGCTGCTGCGGGTGGTGTTTTTTGCCGTCGGATCGCCTCAGCTGGTGTCGGACACCAAGTTTTATTTTCCCTGGGCCGTGCTGGCCGCCGACGGGGGGCGGGTACCCTATCGGGATTTTGCCGTGGAGTATCCGCCGGGCTGCTGGTTGGCCATCTATTGGCCGCGTTTGCTGGGCCCGGATCGAGGGCGGCTGATGAAGCTGTTGCCGGCAGCAGACCAGTCCTCCGAGGCGGCTTCCGCGGCGCCGGAGCTGAAGCGGGCCTACGCCCACTATCGCCGCCTGTTCCGCTGGCAGATGTTTGCCGTGGATCTGGCGGCCCTGGTGCTGATGGCCTGGCTGCTTGCCCGCCACGTGGAAAAAGCTCCCGTGGCCCTGGCCGTCTATGGGGCGGGAAGCCTGACGCTGGTGCCGATTCTTTATGATCGGCTCGATCCGGGGTTGTGGCTGCTGGTGTTGCTGGGCTCGTTTTTGTGGCTGGAAGCCTGGCAGCGTAGGCCCCGCCCGGCCACGTGGTTGGCTGCTTCGGCATTTTGTTGGGGGCTGGGCGTGGCTTACAAGTTGATGCCGCTGGTGGCTGCACCGGCCTTGGCTTTGGCCCTCTGGCGGCGCAGTAACTCCTGGGGGCAACGCCTGCTGCCACTTGCAGCCGGAGTGCTGGGAGCCGCGGCACCGTTTGCACTGGCAGGCCTGGTGGCCGGCGGGGGCGTGCTGGACTTGTTCCACTACCACGGCCAGCGGGGAACGCAATACGAATCCCTCTGGGGATCGGTGCAGATGGTGTTGAACCGGGCAGGACTGCTGCCGGTGCAAATCGCCGAGGTGGCCAAAGCCGTGGATGTGCAAAGCCGGCTGGCCCCGGCGCTGGTGTGGGCTTCCTACGCCCTGGTGCTGGTTTCCATAGCCTGGGTGTGCTGGCAACTGGGGCGCTGCCCTCGGGAGAGATTGCCCCGGCTGGGACTGGTGGCCGCCGCAGTTTGCTTGTTGTGGGCGGTGGCCTGGGGGAAGGTGCTCTCGCCGCAATACTTGATCTGGGCCGGGCCTGTAGCCGTACTGGCCGTGGCCCTGGGCGTGCCGCGGCCATGGCAATTGGCCGCTTTTGCCTGGGTGTTTGCCGTGTGGATACTCACGGCGGCGATCTACCCCTGGGGCTACTTGTACTGGGGGCTGGCAAGCCGGAAGCTGGTCTGGCTGGTGTTGCTGCGCAACGGGCTGCTGGTGGGGCTGTGCGGGGGGCTTTCGTGGTGGTTTTTTCGGGCGTGCCGGGACAGATAAGGACGGACTCTCCCCCCACGGCAAGCTACAAACACACCGCCGCCTCGCGGTGCCTGCTGAGAAAATGCGCCGGTTGGCAGAACCGCCTGGGTCTTACCGCTTGCTGAACTGCGTGGCCCGGCGGGCCTTGTGGAAACCGTACTTCTTGCGTTCCACCACGCGGGCATCCACC
>JALSGI010000795.1 GCA_026982835.1 Planctomycetota bacterium
GTAAAAAAAAATTACTTATGTCAAGCATTTTTTCGTCCCGTTTTTGGCCGGGTCTCCCGGGCCGGAGTAGGGCGCCGGCCCGGGAGGCCGCTGCGCTGGTAGGGGCTTGCCTTAGCAGCCGGTGGAAAAAGTCTCCTTCAAGCCGAAACGGGTTCTGGTGTTGTCGTAAGTCCTGGAAAAGGCGGCTCGGCCGTGAGCTTGCCCTCCCCCGGCTTTAGCAGCCTGTTGAAAAACGCAAGTTTGGGAGGGCGAGGCTCCTGCCGAGCCGTTTTTTCAGAAAATACGTCTAGTCCTATGACGCGATTCCGTTTCGAGGAACATTCTTCAACGGGCTGTTAGCCGAGGGCTCGCCAAAGTGCGTTCTTCAGTGGGCTGGTAGGACAGGCGTCTTTCACCGGGAAAAACGCCAGTTGAACCCTCCGAAGATGTTGGGTTGCGAGTAGCCGCTAAAGCCTCGCGGGCCGAAAAAGTTCTGGCCGCCAAAGATATTGGGCTGGGTGTAACCCATGGACCCGTTGGCCCCATAGAAGGTCTGTCCGCCGAAGATGTTCGGCTGCGTGTGGCCCAGGTAGCGGCCGTTGTGGTAAAAGCTCTGGCCGCCGAAGATATTGGGCTGGGTGTAACCCATGGACCCGTTGGTCCCGTAGAAGGTCTGCCCGCCGAAGATGTTCGGCTGCGTGTGGCCCAGGTAGCGGCCGTTGTGGTAAAAGTTCTGGCCGCCAAAAATGTTGGGCTGGGAGGAGTAGCCCTGGGCCTGTGCCTGGCTGGTCCAGAGCAGCCCCAGTGCCAAAACCGCCGCCGCTGCAAAGAGTTTCATCACAGCACCTCCTGACTTGGGGAAAGGGAAACGGATACTGCCTCTAGTGGTTCAGTGCCGGGGCTGCCCAGGGAAGCGAAAAGAAAAACAAGAAAAACTTTCTTTTTTTGCCCCCTGCCCGCCGGCGGCCCCTTTCTTACGTCCCTTTGGACCCTCAAGGAGCAAAAAAGTTCCCGTTTTTTGAGCGTTTGCTCTCCCGGGCGACTTTCGCCATGGGAGTGCGGCAGCGTAGAATCGAGCCAGGCGTGTTGACCAGCAGCCAGGCAATTTTCGGCAGGAGAGATGATGGCCGAACTTTCCCCGCAGGACTCGTTTGCCCAGTTGAAGCAGCGTCTGGACCAGGGGGATCCGGCGGCGGCCGAAGAGATTTTTGACCGTTTTCGGCGGCGGCTGACGGCCCTGGCCCGGGAGCAGTTGAGTCCTCGCCTGCAGGCGAAGCTGGATCCGGAGGACGTGATCCAGTCGGTGTTTCGCAGTTTCTTCCGCCGCCAGGAGGCCGGAGAGCTGCGGTTTGCCAGTTGGGAGAGTTTGTGGGCGTTGCTGGTGGTGATTACGCTGCGCAAGTGCGGCCACCAGGTGCAGTACTACCTGGCCGCCCGACGCGATGTGCGCCGCGAGCTGGGGCAGGCCCCCGGGGCGGACCTTTCTTCCGAAGACGTGCGCAGCAGTTGGCGTGCCCTGGCGCGGGAGCCTACGCCGGAAGAAGCCACTGCATTGACCGACCTGCTGGAAGCGTTGATGAGCCGCCTGAAGCCATTGCAGCGGGAAATCCTCACCTTGCGGTTGCAGAACTACTCCACCGCCGAGATCGCCCGGCACGTAAAGCGCAGCCAGCGGCTGGTGCAGTACACGCTGCAAGCCGTGCGGGATCACCTGGAAAAACTGCTTGCCTCGGGAGGGGCCGGGGCCGAAAATCCGCATTGACCCGTTTGGCTCGACCCGGGAGGGGACCATGTCCGGCCAGCAGCATCGCCCCGAAGGGCCGGGTAGCAACCTGGCTTGGCTGTTTGATCTGCTTGACCCTTTTGACGTGGCGTGGCGCAAGTGTGTCGAAGGAAGCGGCCCTCGGCCCACGCTGCGGGAGTTTCTGGAGCAGCTTACGCGGCGGGACGCCTCGCTTCGCAGCGAGGGTTTTCGCTGGTTGCTTGAAATCGAGCTGGAGTATCGCCGCCGGCTGGGCCAAGAACCCCAAGCCGAGGAGTACCTGAAAGATTACCCGGAGTTTTCGTCGGCTATATCTGAAGTGTTCCGGCAGGAAGAATCTCAAGCCCAGGAGGAGGTTCCTTGGCGGCTGGCAAGCGGGTCGCGGCTTGGGCGCTACGTGATCGAGCACCGCCTGGGGGCCGGGGGGATGGGCGTGGTGTACAAAGCCCGCGACGTCGAGCTGGGGCGTTCCGTGGCGTTGAAGCTGCTTCGGGCCGATGCGCCGGCGGAGGCCGAAGAGCTGGCCCGATTCCGCACCGAAGCGGAAGTGCTGGCCCGGCTGGATCACCCCGGCATCGTGCCCCTCTACGAGTACGGCGTTCACCAGCGGCAGCCGTACCTGGTGCTGGGGTATGTCCGCGGGCCGACGCTGCAGCAGGTGATCGCCCAGGGCCCGCTTGCCCCCGGGGAGGCGGCACGGCTGGTGCAAGAGTGCGCCCGGGCAATCCACTACGCCCACACCCGCGGCGTGATCCACCGCGATCTGAAGCCTTCCAACGTGCTGCTTGAGTGGTCGGGGGAGGCAGACGGTGAAACATCAAAAGATTTAGCAAGCGGCTCTGCGGATTTTGATGAGAAAAAAGATTTAGATTCTGTCCGAGTGCGGATTACGGACTTCGGGCTGGCCAAGTTTCTTCACCGCCGGGGCCAGACGCTGACGGCCACCGACCAGGTGCTGGGCACCCCCAGCTACATGGCTCCTGAGCAAGCGCGGGCCCTCCAGGAGCAGACGGGGCCGGCCACCGATGTTTATGCCCTGGGGGCGATCCTCTATGCCTGCCTGACCGGGAGGCCGCCGTTCCAGGCGGCTACGGCCCTGGAGACGCTGCGGCAGGTGGAGGGCCAGGAGCCGGTCTTGCCGCGGGCACTCAACCCGCAGGTGCCGCGGGACCTGGAGACCATTGCGCTGAAATGCCTGCAAAAATCCCCCCAGCGGCGTTACGCTTCGGCCCGGGAGCTGGCCGAGGACCTGGAGCGTTTTCGGCGGGGGGAGCCGATCCTGGCCCGACCCGTGGGCCGCCTGGAGCGCAGCCTGCGCTGGTGCCAGCGCAACCCGCGGCTGGCCGTCTCCGTGGGCCTGGTGGTGCTTTTGCTTTTGGTGTTAAGCACCGGCGGCCCCTGGATGGCCTGGCGTCAATCTCAACTGCGCCGCCAGGCCGAACAAGCGGCCCTGCGGGAACGGCAAGCCAGAGAGCAGGCCCAGCAGGCCACCCGGGCCGAACGGGTCGCCCGCAGGCTGGCCGAAAAACGCCAGCGCCACTTGCAACAAAGCCTGGACGTGCTGCTGGGCGTGTTTTCCGACCTGGACCCGCAAAGCCGCATCTTTGCCCAGGACCGGGCACGACGGCCCGAATCGCTTTCGGCGCAACTGGCTGCAGGACTGCTGCGGGCAGCCGAGCAGTTGCAGCAGGAGGCCCTGGGCGACCCGGTGGCCACGGCCCGGCTGCGCGCCCGCCTGGCCGCCACATTGCTTGTGCTGGGCTACGCCCAGCCGGCCAGGAAACTGCTGGAACAATCCGTTGAGATTCTGGAAAAACACCTCGGCCCGCACCATGAAGATACCTACACGGCGCAGTTTTACCTTGCTCATGCCTATTACCACACAGGACCGGCTCAAGAAGCCGAACGTATCATCTCAAAACTCTACCGGGAACAGCGCCGCCGCTGGGGGCCGGGGCACCCGCGCACGCTCATGGCGCAGATTCTGCTGGCCGGCTTCCACCTGCGCCAGGGTCAAGTGGCCCAGGCCAGGCAAGAACTGGAGGAAATCCGCAAACACACCCAGTCGCACTTAGATCAAAAGCCGGGGGACGGCGAGTTTGTGGCCATCGATCTTCAGGCGCTTCATCAATTGGCTCTCACGCTCATCGGAACCGGCGAGCTGGACGAGGCCCGCAGGCTGCTGGAAGGGGTGCTGCCCTGGACGCAGCGGGTGTTCGGGCCACTGCATCCTACCACCCTGAGCGTCATCAACGATCTCACCAATGTTTATATGCATCTGGGACGATACGACCGGGCCTTGCCGCTTGCAAAGAGGCACTACGAGCTGGTCAAGCAAGCCTACGGCCAGCGGCATTCCTTGACGCTGGAAGCGATGGCCACGCTGGGCTCTTTGTACCGGCAATCCGGCAGGCACGACGAGGCCGTCGCCCTGCTGAAACGCTTGCACGAGCAAAACCAGGCGGTTTATGGATCCCAGAGTGAAATGACCCTGGCTGCGGCCAACAATCTGGCCATTGCCTACATCGAGGCCAGTCGCTTCCGCCAGGCGCTGGAGCTGCTGCAGCAGATACTGCCCGTGATGCAGGCCAGGCTGGGCCGGGAACACCGCAACACGCTCACGGCCCTGAACAATCTGGCCGTGGCCTACCGCGAGCTGGGCCAGCGGCGCAAGGCCCTGCCGGTGCTGGAAGAGGTGCTGAAGCGGAGAATCGAAAAGCTGGGCCAGTCCCACCCGCGAACCATCGTCACCATGGTCAACCTGGGCCAGGTGTACTTGGACTTGGGGAAGTTCGACAAGGCTTTCCCGTTACTGGAACAAAGTGTGCTCCTGGCGACCAAACGCCTGGGGACCAGGCACCCCCGCACGTTGCTGTTTCTCAACAAGCTGGCCTGGGGCTACATGCAGGCCGGACGCCCAGAAGATGCCGTTGAGATTTACGAAAAAAATCTTCCTCGTGTCCTGGAAGTGCTAGGCCCTCAGCATCCCCTGGCCCTGGACTACCAGGCCAATCTGGCCGATTGCTATCGGAAGCTGAAAAAGCACGAAAAGGCCATTGAGATTCTGGAAAAAATCACCCGGCAATCGGCGCTGGCCTTGGGGGAATCGCACATCCAGACCCTTCAGCAGAAGAACAACCTGGCCCTTGCCTACTGGGATGCCGGGCAGCTTGCCCGGGCTCAGGAGCTGTTTGAAAAGATCGTTGCGGTGGTTCGGGAAAAGCTGGGCCGGCGCCATCCGGAGACCCTGGCCGTGCTTACCAACCTGGCCTTGCTCTACCAGGAGCAGAACCGGCCGGAAAAGGCCGTGCCGCTGTGGGAAGAAATTTTTCAAGCACTGAAAGAATCGAAAGGGCTGGAGGATACCGAGACGCTCTCGGCCGCCTTGCACCTGGCCCGGGCGTATCTTCAGGCCGGGCAGCAGGAGCGGGCCGAAGGGGCGTATGCCCACTGGGTGGCCGGGCAACGCAAGCAGCTGAAAGACACACCGCACGTGCTGGCCATCGTGCTGACCGACGCCAGCCGGCACCTGCTTCAGGCCCGACGCTACTCGGCCGCGCAGCGCTACGCCCAGGAGTGCCTGCAAATTGCCCAGGAACACAAGATCCTGCCGGAAACCCTGTTCCAGGCAATGGCACTGCTTGGCCAGGCCCTGGCCGCCCAGGGCAAGCACGCCCAGGCGGAGAAGCTGTTGCTGGAGAACATCCAGGAGCTTCAAAAGCGGAAAGGGCAGCTGGCTCCGGATACCTGGCGCCACGGCACCGAACTTATCCTGCGGCAGCTGGTGGCGCTGTACCAGGCGTGGGACAAGCCCGAGCAGGCCCGACACTGGCAAACGGAACTGGACAGGCTGCAGAGGGAAAACAGTCCAAACAAGTAGTAAATAGAACAAGAAAGCGTCGTCACCTATATCAACGAGTGAACCTGCGGCGTAGACTGGTACACACACTCAACGGCTTCTCTATATCATTTTCCCCACGGCGCCTGCAGCTTTTTTTCTTTCTTCATTCCCCTTTACTCCGCGGCATATTTACTTACTTGCCCCACCGCCCGGCAGTTAGCTCCGCAGCCCTGGGCTGTTGATAACAACAGGTAGCGCCGTCGAACCGGAAACCAGGAAGCCCCCCGGGCGTCTTTTTCTTTTGGCTTGGGAACTTTTTCTTGCGTGGGTGGTGGTGCTGAGGGCCGCGATGAAACCGCGAAACATTCTGGGAGCCTTTTCTGGCATAGGCGAGATGGGCTTTTCTGTTCTCTGCCCCTTTTGTGGAACACTTGACAAGCAAGGAGCCATGCCGTGTCTCGAAACAAAACCGATCCCGTGGCGGAGTTTTTCGATCTGGTGGCCGAGTTGGCCGCCCGGATGCACTGGCACCAGTGGCAACAAGACTTGCCGGAGAAGTGCGCAACGGGACAAAAGCCAAAACGCCGCTCTCCCCAGCGAAACTACCGGCAACAAGAAAAACCACCGGCAGAACCCCCCACTTACCCAACCGGCGAACCTTCCAAAGACAAGGCCCTTTCGGGGAAAGCACGCCGGGGACGTTTCCGAGGAGGCGGAAACCGGCGGGCTTCCAAGGCACGCAGGGGCACAGGGGCTACCTCCAAGGAAGCTTGTGGCAGCCCCAAAATAGCCCGGCGTTTGCCAGGGCCAGAGGGCAAGTCCTGTTGATAACAACTGCCGGCCTTCTTCCCAGGCAGCAGGTCGTTTGCGACAACCCCCAGCGAGGCAGGGACTTAGAGGCCGACAGGACCTTTTCTCCTGCAAAGGGCTGCTGGCAGCCAGAGCGGGGCCGGCACCCTCCTGCAGGGGGGAAAGAGAAGCCCGGGACATCGTTCGTGTTCCAGGGATTGGGCGGTTCGGGGGCCGGCGCAACTGCAGTTGCCGGCCGTGGCAAGCAAGGCTGTTTTCGATTTCTCCCATTAGGAGCACAGTATGTCGTTTCGCAATGTTCGTCTGGACCTGGTGGCCCGACACACGGGCTGGGAGTACAGGGAGCTTCGGCAAGCGCTGCAGCAGGGACTGGTGCCTGCGTGCGATTGGCTCCCTGGGCCCAAGTGGTACCTGGAACCGGTGGTGGTGGACGAGATCACGGCCATGCTGCTGGTGGCGGGCCTGGTACTTCGTTCGTTCGGCATCACCGACGCGGCCGTCCGGCAGATGCTCTCGGCCATGACCATGCCCCGGCGATGGCACCAGCAGCCGGAACGGACACCGCTGCTCAGCGCGGTGCTGGACCACGACCGTGTGGTGGTGCAGTTGGCCGAGCAGGCGTACCTGCGGTTTCAGATCGACCGGGAAACCACCGACTGGATGTGCTTCCGGCAGGGGAGCGTGTTTTCGGCTCAGGAGTTCTCCCCGCGGGCCGTGCTAGCCGTGGATCTGGGCGGAATCCACCAGCAGCTCCTCTCCGGCGACCTGGCCTCTTGAATGCGACGGCCGCTCTGGGACAAGCGGAGAGGAAGACGCCGTTTTGCTTGGCCTCTTGTGCGAGGATTTTTCCTTCCTGGTATAATGAACCTGGTCAAGCCAAGACACGGCTTGCCGTGTGACCGGGGACCAGGTGGCGTAGCGCCCGTTGCCACGCTCCCGGTCACCAAAATGGCACGAAACGAGAAATGGGCAAGGAAGCCCAACCCAGTGCAGGGCATGTTCCCGGCCGGCCCGTTGCACCGGTGGCTCTCTGGGGTGACGAAGCCGTCGCTCTGGCAGTCCGGGAAGGCTCTTGTCCCTTTCTTTCGTGTCTCGGACAGAAGCCCGGCACAAGGAATACGATCGACATCCCGCGACGGCTTTTATTGAGGAAGGTTTCTCATGGCCACACTTGCCAAACAACGCAACGGTTCGTGGAAGCTCTATCTGGAGCACCCCCAGCACGGACGGAGAACCAGTATCACCTTGGGCAAGTTGTCCAAACGGTCGGCTGAGAGTCTCCGCTTGCGGGTAGAGCAGCTTTTGGCCTGCCGGTGCTCTGGAACGCCCTGGCCGCCGGAGCTGGCCCGCTGGGTGGGGGAATTGAGCGACTCGATGCAGCAGAAGCTGGCCCGAGTGGGCCTGGTGCCGCCGCGAGTCAAAACCCGGCTGGGGAGTTTCCTGCAGCAATGGCTTGCCACTCGCAGCCACTACAAACCCTCTTCCCAGGTGGTGTGGCGGCAGGTGGTCCGCGACCTGCTGAAGTTCTTTGGCCAGGAGTGCCTGCTGGAGCAGATCGACCGGAAGCAAGCCGAAGCCTTCCGGCACCATTTGCAGCAACGGGGACTGAGCCCCACGACGATCAGCAAGCGGCTGCAAGTGGTGCGGATGATATTCCGCCATGCCGTGCAGCAGGAACTGCTGGAAAAAAGCCCCTTTGAACACGTGCGGCACCACGGCGGCGATCCCGGTCGGCGCCGGGTCTATGTGCCGGTTGGTTCGATTCAAAAGGTGCTGCAAGCCTGTGGCGATCCGTGGTGGCAACTGCTGGTGGTGCTGGCCCGGTTTGCCGGACTTCGTACTCCCAGCGAGTCGCTCTCTTTGCGGTGGGAAGACATCCACTGGGAAGAAAACCGCATGCTGGTCCACGCCAGCAAGACCGCACACTTGCCAGGCCGCGGCTGCCGGGCCGTGCCCCTGTTTCCCGAGGTGCGTTTTTATCTGGAACAGGCCCGAAATCACGCGGAGCCGCAGGCCGAGTACGTGTTTCCGGAGCATCTCCGTCGCCGGGCCCAGGGACCGCGGGGCTGGAACGGCGCCAACCTGCGCACCGGGCTCCTGCGGATCATCCGGAGGGCCGGACTGGAGCCTTGGCCGCGGCCGTGGCACAACCTGCGGGCAAGTTGCGAAACCGACCTGGTGCAGCAGTTCCCCTTGCCCAAGGTGGCCAAGTGGATCGGCAACACGGCGGCCGTGGCCATGCGCCACTATGTGGACGTTACCGACGAGGACTTTCGGCGGGCGGCAAGCGGAGCCTCTCGGCTGGCAACTGCGCCGGCTGGAGAGCCCAGGCCCACTGGGGCTCCCACCGCCAAGGGCTTCTCGGCCCCTGAAAAAGCCGAGGTCCAGGCCAGTCCGGGCCCCAGCGGTTCCGCCAGAGAGCCCGCGGGGAGGCACCCCCTTGGAACGAAGAAAGCACCCGACAGGCAAGAACCGAAGGTGCGCAATCCGGTGCGCACTGGGCACGACAGGAGCCGCCAGCAGCCGACAGGCCAAAAAGAAACTCCGGCGCAAGTCCCCTCGGGGAGTCTTCTTGCGCCTGGATGCAACTTGTTGCCAGAAAAGAAGATGGAGGCGATGGGACTCGAACCCACGACCTTCGCATTGCGAACGCGACGCTCTCCCAACTGAGCTACGCCCCCACAGGTGCGCTCTTATTGTAGCTCTTTTCCGGTGCAACGAAAAGTCGGCCCGACCCCGGAAGGGGGGACTGCGGGTGCCGGCAGCAGCTTCGGCCTCCCATGCGTTCGTATTTCAACGGGCTGATAAACAACGGGCCTGGAGAACAAACGAAAAACCGGCGGGGTACGCCGGTTGGGAAAAGAGTCGCTTTTAAGCGGAGAGGGCGGGATTCGAACCCGCGGTGCCGGTTGTCCCAGCACGCCGGTTTAGCAAACCGGTGCATTCGACCTCTCTGCCACCTCTCCGGCTCCTTTGGATTCTATCGGCTTGGGTGGGCCGAACAAGTCCAGTTCTTCCCAGTTTACCAGGGCTTTCGACCAGGGAACACGCTTTTTCCAGGGCAGGGTCAGCTTCCCGGGCGGGGGGCGGCCGGGGGCTCAGGGCCGGCTTCCAGCCAGGCGGGAAGCGGCATCCCTTGGCGGATCAACAGCCGCCGGTAGTCTTCCGGGGTGTTGAGGTTTTGCAGCGAGTCCAGCTGGGGAGCCAC
>JALSGI010000796.1 GCA_026982835.1 Planctomycetota bacterium
AGTTGTGCCTCCACTTTGCCCAATTCCCCTTGCGGTGAGCCGATTATGGGGTAAGCCCCAGCCGGGAACAAGGGTGGCCGCTTCCGGGAAAGAGGCGGTGTGCGTGTCTCGTCCTCACCCACCCAGGCGCAATCGCAAAAGGAACCGGTGCAGTTGTTCGCCGGCGGTGGGTTGCTCCGGCAGTGAGGAACGCTCCGCCGCTTGTTGCAGTTGTTCCTCCAGTTGTTCTTTTTGACGGCGGTGGAACTCCACGTCCGCCTCGGCCAACGAGGCCTTTTCGCTCCCCCGGCGCTTGGCCGCAACCAGCTCTTCCAGGAAAGGGAGCCGGGCTTGCTGATAGAGCGTGGGCAGATGCGCCACCACTTGGCCAGTTCGCATCAAGTGAATCCCGGTCAACAGCACTCGATACACGTACAGCAGCGGCTTGATCCTCGGCGGCTGCTCCCTGCAAAACAGTTTCCACTGCGTGGCGGCAAAGCCCAGGTAGTGGTGCGCGTGGTGCCGAGTGATGCAGCCGGCGGCGATGCGTTTCAATTCCTCGTGCTCCGGGGTGGTGTGGACCACCAGCGGCGAGAAGACCTGCTCCAGCACGTACCCGTTACGCTTCAGCAGCATGAGGAAGAATTTCCGCGCATCGTGTGTGACCAGGTCGATCTGAACGCCTTGCCGCTGGTGGGTGCGTTCCAGGGTTTCCGGCCCGGTCCGCAGACCCACCACTTCTTCCAGCGGCAGCAGGTGCACCCCGCGCAGGTCGTAGTCTGAATCCGGCGACTCGAACCCGTAAAGATGCGCCCCGCTGACGGTGACAAACAGCAACCGGTACGGGTGCTGCCGCGCTTGTTGTCGCAACAGAGATTCGTGCTTCACGGCAAGGATTCTCCGAGGGCTTGCCCGCGGGCATGGATGAGAAACTGGTTGACGCGTTCCCAATCCGGCTCCTGGGGCAGCGGGCTTTGTTCCCGGGCTTGTTGCAGCTCTTGCTGCAATCGGGCATGCCAGGCCAGCACTTCCTCCCAGCGCAGCTTGCCGGCTCGTATGGCCAGCAGTTGCTCGCGTTGGGCGTCCATCCGCACAAGCACCTGGCCGTGTTTCAGGGTGTGGACTCCGGCCAGCATGAGCCGAATGGCGTGGGCTACTTGTTTCCAGCGGATGGATTTGCCTTGGGCGATCCGGTTTTGCACCCGCCGCAGTTGCGCCTTGGCATAGTGGCCGTAGGTTTCGCAGACGCGCCGCGACAGGAACGCCCCGCGCATGGCCAGCAACTCCCGACCCAGCGGGGTGGCCCATTCCACAAGCGGCGTGTAGAGCACCTCCAGCACCGTGGGATTGGCACGCAGGGCCAGGCGGAGGAACTTTTCCAGCTCCCAGTAAACTTCCTGGGTTTGATCGTTTTCCAATTGTTGGGGTGGGGGGTTCAAGCCCCAGAAAAGTTGCGTGGGGGGAAGAAACACGCCGCGGTGGTCGGTGTCCGCCTCGGGACCGGCCAGCCCGTAGGCCCGCGAACCGACCACGCAACGCAAGATCACACGCTGCCACAGCGATTCGCGCGTGTCGGGTTGCTCTTGCCCCACGTTCCCTCTCCCGTGCAAGCGGCGTTGACCCAGGAGGTGCTGAAGCGGCATTCCGCCTCCGGTGCTATCATCTTTCGCTTCCGATGCGGCACGGGCAAGAATGGTTTTGCCGGCCCAGCAAACAAGCAAATTCGTTCTCTCCTTCCCCTGCCAGCACTGCCAGCGGCAGGGAACTGGACTGGCCCGTTGGCCCCGGGGGGAGTATCCTCTGCCACGCTCGGCTGTCCTCGGGCCAGGCCCGAGGGTACCCGGCACGGAAGCCCTGCGACGTGTTTTCCGGGCCGGACCGGCCCCGGTCCGGCCCCCTGCACAGGAGAGCGTGGCATGGATGCCTCGTTGGTGCGGCCGGTGGTGTTGGCCCTTTCGCTGCTTGCCCTGGGAGCCACCTACCGTACGCCGAACTTCGTGGTCACCGCCCCCACGCCCCAACTGGCCCGCGAGGTGGCCCTGGCCGCCGAGGAGTATCGCCGCCAGTTGGCGGTGGAGTGGCTCGGCTACACGCTGCCGCGGTGGTATCGCCCCTGCCCCATCTACGTGAAGGTCGGCCCGCACCTGGGGGCCGGCGGGGCCACCAGCTTCTATTTCGACCGGGGCGAGGTGTTCGGCTGGCGGATGACCATCCAGGGCTCGCGGGAGCGGATTCTGGACTCGGTGCTGCCGCACGAGGTAACGCACACCATCTTTGCCAGCCACTTTCGTCAGCCGCTTCCCCGCTGGGCCGACGAAGGGGCCTGCTCCACCGTGGAGCATCCCTCGGAACGAGCCAAACAGCAACGGATGCTGATCCAGTTTTTGCGTACCGGCCGGGGGATCGCCTTCTGGCGCATGTTCCAGATGAAGGAATACCCCCGCGACGTGCTGCCCCTTTACGCCCAGGGACACTCCCTGTGCACATTTCTCATCCAGCAGGGCGGCAAGCGGAAGTTCATTCAGTACCTGGAGGCGGGCTTGCAACAGGAGAACTGGCCGCTGGTGACCCGGCAGTTCTACGGCTATCCCAGCCTGGGCGCTTTGCAGCAGGCGTGGCTGGACTGGGTGCGGCGCGGCTCGCCGCCGCTGCCGGGTGGCTCGGCCGAAAAACAGCCGCCGCTTCTGGCCCAGGCCGGTTCTTCTCCCAGGCAAACTCCCGCCGGGGGGAGTGCGGGCAAGTTGCCACGGCCGCGGCCGAACTTGATCTACCGGGCTCAAAGTGCCGATCCGCCCGACTCCCCGGTCCCGGCTAGGGTCCAACAGCCCCGCGTAGCCGGCCCCCTGGTGCCTGTGGCTGCAAGCGCCTCGGGGGGGCAAGATGCCCATGTCCCCCAACGCAAACCCTCTGCCAGCCCTGCCGCGGAGAAACGCGCTGCCGAGTCGGCCTTGGCCCAAGGGTGGCGCGCCCCGCGCAGTATCCACCGCGGCAGGGAACCAGGGACAACGGCTCCTCCCATGCGGTTTGTGCCCTCCACCCGGGCGGCCTATCCCGGGCGGCAAGCCCCGGTGGCGGCAGGCCCCGGAAAGCAAGCCTCCTCGGCCTCCCCAGCGCGATCCGCGGACAAGCAGATGGCCGCTGCCAGCCAGGGCTGGCGTGCCCCGCGGCGGCGGTAGGCAACCTCTGGCTTGCGGCTTGCGCTGTTGCGATGTTGCGCCGGGTGCTGCCGCAGCGAAGGGTGTGGAGGCTTGAAGGCTTGAGGGAGTGGAGGAGACAGAGCCCCGCACGTGAGTGCGGGGAGAAGCGCGTGCGGCTGGCTTCCGCCAACGGAGAAAAATAACGGAATGCGGCTATTCGACTTTCCCTGGGCTCCAAGCCCGGTACGTGTTTTACGTACTATCAAAGACCTTGTGCTAGAAGAACTCACTTATGAGTAAACGTCCAACAAAACCAGCACTCTTTTCCACTTTTTCGGCTCGGCGGGAGCCTCGCCCTCCCGCTCCCGCAGCTTACGCTGCGCGCCTGGCTGGACTACGCTTTTCTTGCGTTGGAGCGGAAGCTCCTTGGGAGGGCGAACCTCCTGGTGAGCCGCAGGTTCACCACGTGCGTTGTTTTTCACAAACACGTTTTGTTCCTGCTCCGGAGCGGAAGCTCCTGCGCAAGCCGACGCTCGCCGGGTGCAGAGGGACCGAGCCGAGCGTCCATGTGCTAGCTAGCTAAACAAGTACCAACGCCGATTCACACACTGGCGGCTAACCGTCGGCCCAACCCGGCGGTTGTGAAACACAAGCGTTCCCGTTTGATAACTGTGTGCTTCCACGCACGGCTGGCCGATCCGGAAACTCGCAACTTGCCCCAACCACCCGCGCACCCAAAAACACGCCACCATGAACCCCTGGGAGCAGATCCAGTTCATCAAGCAACTGCTGGGCACGTACCGGGACCACTTGGCCGAGCTGGCCCGCCGGGTCGATGGCGCTTTTCCGGCCGCGGTGCAGATGCTCAGGGGTTGCTCCGGGGCGGTCATCACCACGGGGATGGGCAAGGCGGGGCTGATTGCTCAGAAGATCGCCGCCACGCTGGCTTCCACGGGCACGCCGAGCCATTTTCTCCATCCGGCCGAAGCCGTGCATGGGGACCTGGGCCGGGTGGGGCGGCGCGATGTGGTTTGGGCCTTTTCCTTCAGCGGCAAGACCGAGGAGCTGCTGCGCCTGCTGCCGGTGTTTGCCCGCTGGAATACCCCGCTGCTGGCCACTACCAGCGGGCGGAACAACCCGCTGGCCCAGGCGGCCCAGGTGGTGCTGGACCTGGGCCCGGTAGAAGAAGCCTGCCCGCTGCGGCTGGCCCCCACCACCAGCACGATGGCCATGCTGGCCGTGGGCGACGCGGTGGCCATGACCGTGGCCCGGCTCAAAGGATTCCAGGCCGCCGACTTTGCCACGCTGCACCCGGCCGGCAGCCTGGGACTGAAACTCTCCAGCGTGGAACAACACATGCGCCCCCGGCAGCAATGCCGCATCGCTCCCCAGGACCGCACCGTGCGGCAGGTTTACGTGTCGCTTTGTCGGCCGGGGCGTCGCAGCGGAGCCATCATGCTGGTGGACGGCCAGGGACGACTCAGCGGCCTGTTTACCGACAGCGACCTGGCCCGACTGCTGGAACGAAAACAAGACCAGGCCCTGGATCGCCCCATCCGGGAAGTGATGACCCGGCGGCCGCTGTTCGTGCGGCAAGGTACGCCGATGGTCCAAGCCGTGGAACTGCTGGCCCAACGCAAAATCAGCGAATTGCCGGTGGTGGATGCCCAGGACCGGCCCGTGGGGATGATCGACATCACCGATGTGGTAGGATTGTTTCCGGAACTGTTACCAGCAGGAGAGACCGCCCCGCAGGCCAAGAGCGCCTGAGCTGCAAAGAACCGGCCATGAAACTGCAACAACGCTGCGAGTCCATCGAGCTGATTCTCTCGGACGTGGACGGCGTGCTCACCGATGGCACGCTGTGGCTGGACGCCCGGGGGATGGAACTGAAAGGGTTTTCCATCCGCGACGGGCTGGCCGTGCGGCTGTGGCAGCGGGCCGGGCACCGCTTCGGCCTGGTCACGGCCCGAAGCTCCCAGGCGGTCAAACTGCGGGCGGCCGAGTTGGGCATCACCCTGCTGCGGCAGGGGAGCGAAGAGAAGCTGGCCGTGGTGCAAGAGGTACTCCAGCAAGAGGGGCTGGAGCCGCACCAGGTGTGCTACATTGGCGACGACCTGCCCGATCTGCCCGTGATGGGCTACGTGGGCCTGGGCGTGGCCGTGGCCGACGCCGCCGCGGAGCTGCGCCGGGCGGCCCACCTGGTAACCCAGGCCCCCGGCGGCCGGGGAGCCGTGCGCGAGACCGTGGAAGTGATCCTCAAGGCCCAACGCCGCTGGGAGGAGATCGTCCGCCGCTTCGAGAGCGGCTCGCTGTAACAGGCAAGCAAGCCAAGCGACAAGCCGCCAGCTTGAGCCGGCGGAGGTGGCAGATGGAAAGCATTGCCTGACACCTCCCGGGACTGAAGTCCCGGGCTCGCCCATCAAGAATCGCCATCCCAGGAACCATGAACGCAATTGTCAGGCACGGAAGCCTGCTGGAACGACTCAGCCAACTGGCCGCCGAGGGCGGAGTCCGCGGGGCGGTGCTGCGCGCAGCAACAGGCTGGGCGTGCGTGCTGGTGGCCTTCGGCGTGTATCACTTGACCGTGGGCTGGTGGATCGCCCCGGAACAAGCTCCCCAGGCCGCAGCCGATGCGGGCACACCGCCTCCGGGGCGCAGCACGACACAATCCAATCCCAGCATGAAGCACTGGTTCGGCTCCCAGCCGGACGCCTGGGAACTGCGCAATCCCAAGGTGCTGCGCACCGACCAGGGGATTCTCTTGTTCAAGAAGTACAAAGTACTCCGGGGAGGCCGGGTGAAGATCTGGCCCTGCTCCCTGGTGCTGCTGCCGCGGGAAGACGTGGCCGACCGCAAGCTCCGCCAGCGCCAGGCGATCATTCTCCAGGCTCCCGAGGGGGCCATCTTGCAGTTCGACCGGGACTTCGACCTGCGCCGCGGTCAGGTGGGCCAGTTGGACGGGGGGTTGCTGTTGGGCAAGATCACCATCCGCAGCCAGGGCCGCTCGCCCGGGCCGGAGGACGACCTGTGGCTCTCCACCTACGACGTGAAGCTGAGCCGCGACTCGGTCTATACCCCGCACCCGGTGCAATTCCGCCTGGGAGCCAACTACGGCTCGGGGCGCGAGCTGTTCATCCAGCTGGTGCAGCAAAAGGGACGCGGCCGCCGGGCGCAGCTCCAGGTGGAGTCCCTGGAACTGAAAAACGACGTGTCGCTCCACCTGGTGCTGCAAGGCAAAAAGAAACAGCCGGCAACCCGGGGAAAACAGGCCCCCGCAGGCCGGCAAGCTACCGCCGCGGCGGCTCCCGCGGCCGGAAAACTCAGCCTGGTGGCCGAGGGGCCCCAGCCGCTGGATGTGAGTTGCACCGGCCCGATGCGGATCGACTTCCTGCGGCACGAAGTCACCTTCCAGCAAGACGTGGTGCTGCTGCGCCGCTGGAAGGAAGGTCCGCCGGACCGGCTCACGGCCAACCGGCTGCGACTCACTTTTACTGTCGAGGCCCCCTCCCCGCCAGAAATCAAACCAGCAAGTAAACAAAAAAAGAAAAATGCCAAGCCCCAAGCAGCCCCATCCCGGCGGCAAGCTGCCCCCGACCCGCTCACCGGAAGGTGGAAAATCCAATTGATCGAAGCCAGCGGCCACCCGGCCGTGCTCACCGCCCCCCGTTCGGCCCTGCTGGCACGTGGGCACCGCCTGGCCTATCACGTGCCCACGGGGCGCGTGGAGCTGGAAGACCTGCGGCAAGGTCTGTTACAGCACAGGCGAAACCGGCTGCGAGCCAAGAAGCTGATCTATGAGCCGGGCCAGGCGGGGAGCTTGGGCCGGTTCGAAGCCACGGGCCGGGGGGATATTCGCTGGCTGTTGCAACCCCGCTCTAACATGCCCGCAGCCCCCGGCACCCAGCGCCGGCAACCCAGCAAACCGCAGGTGCTCGAAGCCGCCTGGGGCCAGCAGATGCAAGGCCGTCCCGGCCCCCAGGGTACCTACCAGGTGACGCTGCTGCGCGATGCGATGCTGCGGGCCTGGGGGCAAGGGGAGCTGCGCGCCCAGCGGATGGAGATCACCCTGCACCGGCAGCTTGTAGCTCCCGCAGCCGGGGAACCTCCTCGGACCACCTACCGCCCGCGCCGCCTGGTGGCGCAAGCGGCCGTGCGCGTCGCCTCGCCGCAACTGGCCGTGGAAACCGAAACACTGGTGGTGGAGTTCCTCCAGCCCGGCGGAGCTGCTCCCGCTCCCGGGCGACCGCAAAAAGGGCCTGCTGCCGCTCCACCGGCTCGAACCGGCTTTCGCTCCTGGCCGGGGGGGCCATGGCCACAGGAAGCGCTTCGGCCACGGCGTTTCGGCCCGGCTGTGCCCGTGGTGCCGGTAGTGGATCGCCGCACGGCTTCTGGCACGCATGGTGCGCCATTGGGCAACTGGCGCGGCTTGGACCGACAAGCACCAGGCAGGGCTTTTGTTGGGCGGGAACAGAGCTATCCTGGCGTTTCTCTCCGGGAGCTTACGCTCCCGGCTTGCCGTGGTGTGCCCCAGGCGGCGTTTGCCCTGGCGCCGAGGGGGCAAGGCCGCAGGCTGCAAGCTGCCCCGGTGGCCACACGCCGCTACGAGCTTCGCGGCAAGCAGGTGCAACTGTGGCTGCTCGACGCCGGCGGCGAGCCCCAGCCGGAACACCTGCTGGTGACCGGCCAGGCCCAACTGCGCGAGCTGCTCCAGAGCCCGGGGGCCGAAAAACCGCTGGTGCTGCGGGGAGATCGCATCCAGGCCCAGCAGCTAAGCGGCGGCCGAGGGCAGGTGCGGATCGAAGGCCATCCGGCCCACCTGGAAGGCCGCGCGCTGGTGCTTCAAGGGCCGGTAATCCAACTGGACCAAGGTGCCAACCGGCTGTGGATCGACTCGGCCGGCAAGATGTGGGTGCTGGTGGATCGCTCGTGGCGGGGCACGGTGGATGGAGCGCGGCAGCCGCTAGTGGTGCAGTGGATGGGCAGCATGCAGTTCGACGGCCGCAAGGCCACCTTCGACCGCGCCGTGGTGGCCCGCCGCGGCGACGACCACTTGCAAACCGAAACCCTGGAAGTGCACCTGAAAGACCCCCTGGTGTTCCAGCAGGGGGCCAGGCAAACCCGCGCCCAACTGGCCCGCATCGTCTGCCGCCAGGGGGTGTTCGCCCAAAGCCGCCAGTACGACGCCCGCGGGCTGGTCTCCTGGGAACAAATGAGCGCGGCAGATTTGTCGATCAACCAGATCAGCGGGGCGGTGGTGGCCCAGGGACCCGGTTGGCTGCGCCGCGTGATGCGTGCCGACCAGGTGAAGGACTCCGGCGCCGCGTTGCCCGGCGGCGGCAAGCCCCGGCAGAACCTGCCGCTTCGCTTCCTGGGCGTCACCTTCCGCAAGTCGCTCAGTGGCAACCTGCATCGCCGGGAGATGCTCTTTTCCGGACAGGTGGAAGTGGTCTATGGGCCCGTGGCCCACTGGGAAGCTACGCTCGATGCCGACCAGCCGGAGCGGCTCGGCCCGGGCGGGATCGCCATCCACTGCGAAAAGCTCTCCCTGGCCCAACTGCCCGCCGCCGGGGGAAGCTGGAGCCTGGAAATCCAGGCCACGGAAAACACAGTAATCGAAGGGGCGCTGTTTACCGCTCGGGCCCATCGGGCCGCCTACAGCCAGGCCAAAGAGCGCCTGGTGCTGGAAGGCACGGCCCGAAGCCCGGCACTGCTACAGCGGCGGCCCTATCCCGGCGGGCCTGCCTCCACGGCCACTGCCCGCAAAATCCTCTACTGGCGCAAGACGAACCAGGTGCGGGTCGAGGATGCCCGCTCGCTGGACCTGGCCCAACCGCCGCGACCGACCCCACGGTAACGCGTGGAGGGGCATGCGGCCTGCGCCGGCGCTTCTGAAGTGGGCTGGAACGTGCTGGTGGGAAGGGACAACATCTGGTGAAACCACGGCTCAACCGGAACTTCGCTCTGCCAGGAAGCTGTCCGTTCCAATGCAAAAAGCGCACGCGCCGCAAACGGGAGCGATCGCCTTTCCCCTCAAGGGAAGATCCTGCGTTTGGGGGTTCCCTGATGGAGTGCTATGTGACGCGCCGGCGCTGCGAGGAGGCGCATGACAGCAATGCTAGCACGACCGAGGGAAGCATTTTCAACATCCCCGCTCGACACAACTTAGCTCCACTCTTTAGGAAAAAGTGCCGCCGGGCTCCTTTCCTTTGGCACTGCGATTGCTAGAATCCCTGCGACAGGTCTTTCCCGCCAAATCGATCGATCCGGCAAACTCTTCGGCAATTGGATGGAACCGCGGTCGGCGGGCTGTTGAACTTCCCCTTGGTCCTGATGCAAGGAGGTGAAGCCATGTTGGTGCTGACGCGTAAGACGGATCAGCAGGTGGTCATCGGGCCGAACATCGTGGTGACGGTGTTGGAGATTCGCGGCAACCGGGTGCGGCTGGGGATCGAAGCTCCCCGCCAGGTGCCCGTGCTC
>JALSGI010000797.1 GCA_026982835.1 Planctomycetota bacterium
CCAATGTTAGCTCCCCTCGCTTACGCGAGGGGCTCTTGATCTCTGCCGACCGAGGCCGGCGGAGGGAAGCCGACACCCCTCTACGACGAACACTACCCACTAACAGGAGATACCGCCATGACCACCACTTTCGACAAGGAGCTGGACGCCCGAGGGCTTTCCTGCCCCATGCCCATCGTCAAGGCTCGGGCCGAGATCAACAAACTTTCCCCGGGCCAGGTGCTGCGAGTGCTGGCCACCGACCGTGGCTCGGTGAAGGACTTCCAGGGCTGGGCCTCCACGGCTGAGAACGTGGAGCTGGTGGCTCAGGAAACCACCGAGCAGGACGGCCAGACCGTCTATGTGCACTACCTGAAGCGCAGCGAGTAGGCCCCTCGGCTTGCCAGGGATTCCGGTCGGAGCTCGCGAGGGCGAACGATCAAAAGTTCCGCCGAAAACCACGCCTCGAACCGAGGAGGAACCAGCCATGTCCGCATCCACCACGGCCGATCATGCCGCACTGGAGCAACTGCAACAGCGCGTGCAAGAACTGGAAAAGAAGCTGGAAAAACTCCAGAAGAAAGTGCCCGAGGACCGCGTTACCCTGGTCGTCTTTTCCGGCGAGCTGGACCGCGTGCTGGCCGCGTTGATTATCGCCACCGGCGCGGCGGCGATGGGCCAGCAGGTGAGTATGTTCTTCACCTTCTGGGGGCTCAACGCCCTGCGCCGCGGAAGGAAGCTTGCGGGCAAGTCGCTGCCGCACAAGCTCATGGCGCTGATGTCGCCCAAGGGGCCGGCGGACTTGCCCCTTTCGAAGATGCACTTTTTCGGCGCCGGGGCGGCCATGCTCCGCAGCCTGATGAAGCAGAAAAACGTCTCCTCGCTGGAGGAGATGCTCCAGCTGGCCCGCGAGCTGGGCGTGCGCCTGGTGGCTTGCGAAATGTCCCGGGACGTGATGGGCATCGAGGACGAGGAGCTGATCCCCGAGCTGGAGTTCGGCGGCGTGGCCACGTTCCTGGGCGACGCGCTGAAAAGCCGCACTACGCTGTTTATTTAACGGCGCGGCCGCCGGCTTCCGCTGGCGGAGTCTTGGGTCTTGGGTCGCGGGTCTTGAGGGGGTGCTTCCGCACCGGTGCAAGAACGAACGTTAATTCTCGCATGCGGCGAGCTGCCAGCTGAAGCTGGGTACGTGTTTAGCGTGCTAGCACAAGGTGTGATGTGTCCAAACCATAAAGCAAGCCGAAGGCTTGCCAGCCTTGTAGCCGGCACTCGACGAAGCGGAGACCACCGGAAAGCACGGCCATTACCCCATCCAGCACCCCGCCAGGGGTGCCAGAAACAAGGACCGTTTTGCCCTCTGGCATCCCTTCGG
>JALSGI010000798.1 GCA_026982835.1 Planctomycetota bacterium
GCAAAATCACGTCGATTTGCGAACTTGCTCCGCGAGTTGACACTCGCGGCTCGCTGGTGCGAGAACAAACGTCGATTTTTGTTCGCAACCGGCCAGCCGCGCACCTTCAGCCCGCGGAGAACGGCGAGCCGCCAGCTTCGTACGTGTTTAGCGTGCCAGCACAAGACGGAGCATTCCCAGATCAAAAGCAAGCCGAAGGCTTGCCAGCCTGGTAGCCGGTGGTCGGAGCGAAGCGGAGACCACCGGAAAGCGACGGCCGTTACCCTGCCTAGCACCCCGCCAGGGGTGCCAGAAACAGCCAGCGGTCCTCCCTCTGGCATCCCTTCGGGATGCTCAAGGACAAGTAGAAACGCTGCCTTCCGGGGGTCTGACGACCCCCGGCTAGCAGCCCGTTGAAGAATGTTCCTCGATACGGAATCGCGTCACAGGACTAGACGTATTTTCTGAAAAAAAGCGGCTCGGCCGTGACCTCGCCCTCCCAAACTTGCGTTTTTCAACGGGCTGTTAGGAAGCTGCGACGCCTGCGGCGTCGGTCCCCGGCTGCTAGCTGGCTAAACACGTACCCAGCTTCAGCTGGCGGAGAAGATCGACATGCGTTTTTTCTTGTCTCTCCCCGGAATAAAGTCCGGGGCTCGCCACTGGTGCTTCCGCACCGGGCAGAAACAAAGCGTGTTTGGGGAAAACAACGTACAGGGTAAAGTGGCGGCTCACCAGGAGGTTCGCCCTCCCAGGGAGCTTCCGCTCCGGGGGCTTGGAAAAGCCTCGCACAGGAATATAGGGGAGGTCGCAGTTGGCGAAGTAATCAGGCCTGTTCATGCGGCGCGGGTGGGAGAGGCTGCCTCCCAGGAGGGGTCCGGCAGGGCAAAGCACAGCGGCAAGGTGCCGGTGAGCTCTTCGACACGTTGCTTGGCCACCAACACCGCCTGGCGACTACTGGCTTCCACCACGGCCAGCAGGCAGTAGAGTACCTCGCCGGAGGGAATCTGCTCGGGGGCAAGCGCGCCTGGCTGCGGGCCCAGGATCAACACGGTAGCAAACCGCCGGTTCCACGACCGGAGCAACTGCGGCCACCGGGAGGCGTTCCCGTGGCGGCGGTGCGGGTTTTTTCTGCGGCGCCCCCGGGGCAAGTACCACACTCGCTGGTAGGCGGTGGAGCGCAGCAGCGTTTCCCACTCGGGTGGTTGTGCTGCATCCAACAGCTCCCCCAGTCCGCTGCCGGATCGTTGCCACGGACCGGAGGTGGCCTGGGGGCGGAAGTCCACCACCAGGGTTTCGCTTTTTTCCAGGTGGGCCAGGGCTCCGGCCAGGTGGATGGCCAGCTCGTGCAGGGAGTGCTGCGCCGGGTCCACCGGGCAGAGCAAGGCGGCCACGGGAGATTGCCAGCGGGGATGCTTTCGCCACGCTTGGGCAAGTTCCAGGTAGAGCTGGGGAATGCCCGCGGCGGTTTCCTCCGCGCAAGTTGGAGGCTGCGGCAAGAGGGCGGCTTGCTGCAAGGGGGAAGGGGTATTTTCTTCCGGTTCGGGTTTGTCGGGCCGGGAAGCGAGGGACGCGGAGCCTGCCGGGGAGTGTTCTTTGTCCTGGTCGGCGGCCTGGGGGGGCCGAGGCCGCTGGGAGAGGTTCGCGTCCGGGACCGGCAGGTGATGGGACGGGGCATTGCCTTGCGGCGGATCGATGCGCAGTCGCCGTAGCTTCCGTGCCGCCGACTCCTCCGGGGGCGGAAGCGACACCCCCTGCTGCACGATCCACCGGCAGCCCCAGTCCGGCTGCCAGAGCAGCAACCCCTCGGGCAACGTCCAGGGGAAGGCGATGCCGGGCTGGTCCCCCTCGGGAGGAAGCGTCCCTTGCGGCTCGCCTGTGGTGTAGGTGCTCCAGGGCAGCGCAGGGTCGCCCGGGGCCGGGGCGGGGATACAGGCCACCGGCTCGCCACAGGCCCGTTGCAAGCGTTCCCGAAGAAGGCGGCGGTTGGAACTCATGGGCGTGGGGGCAGCAAGGGTCCGCAGGGAGGCGCGGGGCGGAAAGCCGGAACGGGAATGCTCCTTGGTCCGGCCGCCGGGCTATCGGTTAGGGGGATTCCGATTCCTTTCGCCCCTGGAGCTGGTCGAAGGCTTCGGCCAGTTGGTCCCGGGGGATGGGCCACACGTCCAGGGCCTCGGAGTCGTCCTCTTCTTCCTCGTCGATCAGTACGATGCCACTGCCGTGGATTTCCAGTTCGGGGAGGGATTCCCGGGCGGACTCCAGCACCGGGGAAGCTTCTCCCGGGGGAGGCGTGCCACGGTCCGGGTGGCTTTCCTCCGCAGGCGCCTCCTCTTCCCCGGTGGGTTCCCGCAGGGCCTGAGAGAGCGGGATTTTCACTTCCGGCTTAGGCGGTGTCGGTTCCGGCTCGGGACCGGGGGAAAGTGCCACAGCCGGAGAGTCCGCCGCTTCGGCTTCGCAGCCGGCCAGGCCCGCGTAAGGGTCCACCACCACCTGCACCCGCTCTTCACCCAGGTGGACTTGCAGTTCCGGCTGGCCGGATGCGCCGAGAAGCTCCTGGCCGGAGGGAGCGGGTTCCCCCCGTTCCGCCCGGCTGGGGGCTTCTTCCGTAGGAGCCTGGGATTCCTCAGCGGCGGCCTCCCGGTGCTCGTCCCGGGCCGCAGAAGGCCCGCTTGCGGCTTGGCGTTCCCGGGCATCCAGAGCCGCGTACAGGTCTTCGATGATCTCCTCCTCGAACTGCTTGGCGGCTTCCGGGGAGTCCGCGCAGGCAGCGGCTTGTTGGTGCAGGGCCGGAGACTCTTCGGCCTCAGGGGCTTGCTCTCCGGGGGTTTTCGTCGGCGGGGTAGCTTGTTCTTCTTGGGGGGCTTCTTCCTGGCGCGATTCGGCCTCGGGATCGGTTTCCTCGTCCGTGACCGTCTCCTCGACAGCCGTTTCCGCAGGCGGCCCCTGGAGCGGAGACTCCGCTTGCCGGGAGGGTTGGTGATCCTCTTGATCTCCCCCCTGGGCCGCTTCGGCGGGAGCCTCGGCGGAGTCGGCCAGCAACTGCTGCCATGTCTGGTCGATCTGTTCCAGCGTCATCTGGATATCCAGCGAGCCGCGGGCAAACGCAGGCGGCGGGGCCGACTCTTGTTCCGGGCCGGGTTGTTCCGCTGCGGGCGGTTCCGGTTCGGAAGGTTCTTCGGCCGCTTGCTCCTCCTGGGCCGAAGGTGGCGGCGCATCAGACGGCTCTGGCGGGGAGTCGGGTGGGAAGGCAGGTTCTTCCGGGCCGGTGGCCTCGGCCGGGGCCAAGGGTTGGTCTTCGGCCTGCGGGGCGGCTTCGGCCGACGGGGGTTCTGGTTCCTCGGCAACCGGGGCAGGCAGTTCCTCGGCAGGAGTTTCCAGTTCGGGCTGCGGTTGGGGAGTTTCCGCTGCTTCCCCCGGAGTTTCTTCTGGCTCATCCTCTAGCGAGCCGAACTCGATCACGGCCGCTTCGGCCTGCGGGCCGGAGGCCGAAGCCGCTGGTTCGGTCCAGGGGGTGGGCAGTTGCTGCAACTGGGACCAGGCTTCCTGGATCAGCGCGGCCGGGACGGGCTTGATACCGCGGGCCTGGGCCAGCAGCAGCGCGTGGTCGCACACCTGGTTGATCAGCCGCGGCACCCCGTCGGTGGCCTGGTAGATGGTGTCGTAAGCGTCGGGCTGGAACACGTGCTCGGCCTGACCACCGGAGACGGCCAGCTCGAAGCGGACGTAATCGGCCGTTTCGGCCTTGTCGAAGCATTCCAGGTAGCAGCGCAGGGCCAGGCGCTGGTTGAGCGATTCCAGCTCCGGCAGGCCCAGGTGCTCTTCCAGCCGCATCGTGCCGGCCAGCACCAGCCGCACCACCGGTTCTCCGTCGCGGGCCAGGTTGGTCAGCATCCGCAGCTCGTCCAGCAGGGGGGGCTGGAGGGTGTGGGCTTCGTCCACCAGCAGCAGCACGCCCCGCTGAAAGCGCTCGTCGCGGGAGAGCCTGCGGGTGAGCCGTAGCCGCAGATCGGCCTCTTCGCCCTGCAGCTCCTCCTCGCCCACGGCCTCCAGCAGCGTTTGCAGCAACTCCTTGCGGGAACGGATCAGCCCGCTGGTCAGCAGCGCCACGGGAAACTGCTCTTGCAGTTGCTCGGCCACCACCAGCAGCAGCAGGGTTTTGCCCAGTCCCGGGCCACCCACCACCAGCGCCGGCCCTTCGCCCCGCTGCAGGCAGCGGAGCAATTGGGTACGAGCCGCATCGATCGAGGTGCCGGGGAAGTAGCGGCGGGCCACCGGCGCCGCCGGAAACGGGCGTTGCGAAAGACCGAAAAAGCTCTCGTACATGGTTCCTGTTGGCCTGTTGCTAAAACCAAGCGGACCCCAGCCTTGCCTGCCGATTCTCCCCTTCTCTTGTCACTCCCATTCCCTCCCACCGGCCGCAGCCACCGGACAGGGTGCCCTGGTCGCTACAATCGGCACGGGGGAGAGAACCGCTTCAACCGAAACAGCTTTCCACGTCTCTGCACTCTCGGCATCCCCAGCTCGCCGCCAGGGAAAACTCAGCCTCCGGTCAGGTAGCGCCAGGTGCAGGCGATGGCCAGCAGGGGGTCTTGCGCCCACTGGCTGCGGAACTCCGCCTGCAGCACCCCCAAGGCCGCCCACACGGCGGCCGCGCCCAGCAAGCTCCACTCCAGCAGGCGTTGCAGCCGCTGGAGTCGCTGCCGCCACCGCTTCCGCACCGGGCGGCTTGCCTCGTACCACCAGGGGGCCACGGCCACCACCTCCTGGCCCAACTCCCGGCTCATCTGTTCCGCACCGGTGAAGCTATCCTGCGACCAGCGATGCCAGCGGACCACCGCCCCGGCGACGACCAGGCCGGCCAAGGCCAGCGCCCAGGCCAGCTGGTTCCGCCGCGAGGGGAGCCACACGGACCGAAGGTGCACCGGGGCCACGTGCACCGGCGGCTTGTGCTCCAGTTGCTGATACTGTTGCCAGAGTTGGGCTTCCCGTTGGGCCGTCTCCAGGTAGGCCCGGCTCAATCGATCCAGCTCCTGCCGGAACCGTTGCAGAGTTTGAGCG